>DAIOGD010000064.1:4785-6485 GCA_036745395.1 Candidatus Nanopelagicaceae bacterium
TGCAAGTGCTACGCCGGTTGATTCATCAATCGTTATTTGTGCACCAAGCGCCCGCTTAATTCCCCGCATCTTTAAAATTGGCGCCATTCGTAATCCGTAAAGTGCATTTCGAGTACCAAGCAAAGTCGACGTCGCAATTGCATTTATTGCTGCGCCACCGGCTCCAATAACTCCGATAACGGCAAATTGTGAAGCGCCAGAGAAAAGTAATAAAGAAAGTAAGCAAGTTTGGAGAACTGTGAAGTGGGCGGCAATTGATGCAGCCCCAAAAGCACTTCCATACGCCCCAACGGTGAAGGAGACGCTAAATGAATCTCTCCTGACTGACACGCCGATATTCTGCCGTAATCCACAATAGTTGGGGGCGCTTATATAGGGTCTCTTCCATGACAACCGATACCACCGAAAAAAGCTTGCCGCCAATCCAATTCCGCGAGGATATGACCGTTGAGTTGGTTAAGGCCAGCGCGAGTGATGAGGATGTTGTTTGGGCAGCTCGGGTATCAACCGCGGGAGAGCAATCTCTTGATGCAGTAGGAAATGGTTCGGAACGCGATGCTGGACTAATTAATTATCTGGCTCGCGAACGTCACGGCAGTCCATTTGAACATACCTCAATGACTTTCTTTGTTTCGGCTCCAATCTTTGTATTCCGTGAATTTATGCGTCACCGGATTGCTTCTTACAACGAAGAGAGCGGTCGTTATCGCGAACTTCGTCCGGTTTTTTATGTACCAAGTAAGGAACGAAATCTAGTTCAAATCGGGAAGACCGGTGCCTACACATTTGTTCCTGGAACCGATGAACAATATGAAATCACAGTTAAGGCAATCAAAGAAACGTGCACCTTGGCATATGAAAATTATCAGAAAATTTTGGCCAGCGGTGTTGCAAGGGAAGTGGCTCGTGCGGTTCTTCCAGTAACACTTTATTCATCGATGTATGTGACGATGAATGCCCGTGCACTGATGAACTTCCTTTCACTTCGTACTTCACGTGAGGGATCTCATTTCCCTAGCTATCCACAGCGTGAAATTGAGATGGTTGCCGAAGAAATGGAGCAACATTTTGCAAAGTTGATGCCGCTTACCTACGCAGCATTCGAAAAGTCTGGTCGCGTCGCCCCATAACGCGATAACCTTCAGCCATGACAATCAAGCCGCCATTTGGCCGCCTGCTCACCGCGATGGTGACGCCATTTAAGGCTGACGGCTCGGTTGATTGGGCTGGCGTTGAAACTTTGGCCAAGCACTTAGTAGCAAATGGTCATGACGGCATCGCGGTAAATGGAACTACCGGGGAAGCCCCAACAACAAAGCCCGATGAAAAAGATGAAATCATCCGTGTTGTTAAAGCAGCCGTCGGCCCATCAATCAAAGTTTTAGCAGGTGCCGGCGATAACGAAACCGCTTTCTCGGTGGATCAGGCAAAGCGCGCGGCAAAGGCTGGCGCAGATGGTCTTTTAATTGTTACTCCGTATTACAACAAACCACCGCAAGCCGGAATCATTGCTCACTTCAATGCAGTAGCAAACTCAACTGATCTACCAGTTATGATTTATGACATTCCAGGTAGAACTGGTGTTGAAATCGAATCAGATTCCATCGTTAAATTATTTGAGCACCCACAGATCGTCGCCCTTAAGGATGCAAAAGGAAATGTTGCCGCAACTTCTTGGGTAATTAAGCGTTGTGGAATTC
>DAIOGD010000065.1:0-6435 GCA_036745395.1 Candidatus Nanopelagicaceae bacterium
TTCGATCCATTCTGCATAAGGAACCCAATCGGTTGCTATGTGTATGTAGCCACCGGGTTTTAATTTCGAATAAACAATCTCGATAAAGTCATCTTGAACTATTCGCCGCTTCCAATGCTTCTTCTTTGGCCACGGATCCGGGAAATAAAGATGGATAGCATCTAAACATTCGGTTGGCATCAACTCGGTCATAACCAATCTGGCATCTTCATTTATTAAACGTAAGTTCTTAAGTTGATATTCATTGATCCGCGCCAATAGCGATCCAATTCCGGGCCGATGAACTTCGACTGCCAGGAATCCGATCTCTGGAGCATCGCGCGCTATTAGCGCAGTCGCCTCCCCCATGCCGGTTCCGATCTCCATGATTCGAACTTTGTAATCCCGAAGGATTTCACTTGGAACGATTGGGGCATCAGATGCAACGCCAAATTGATCCCAATAAAGATCGGTCGCATTTTGTTGGGCCTCGGTAATTCGAGTTCCGCGCAGGCGAAAGGACCTATTAGCTGGTCGTCCATCCCATGCTTCCCTCATAGGCGCATCATATGTAACGAGTTGGCTGGGCTCGATAGAGTTCGGGCATGCCTGGATTAAATATCTCAAGAAGTGAAGCCCGCGAACGTAGTTCTCACCTTTCTGTAAATAGTTACAAGGTGAGTATTGATGTCTGCCAAGGCGCAGAAAATTTTCTAGTTAAGAGCATCGTGAATTTCACATGCAAAACCCCCGGTTATGAAACCTTTATCGATGCCGTGGGCAAGCGAATTATTTCTGCAACCCTTAATGGTGCACCGGTTGATACCTCTGCATACGACGGCGAATCTTTAGCCATCAAGAATTTAGCTGCCGAGAATGAATTAATCATTGAGATCGAAGCTATTTACTCCAAGACCGGTGAGGGTCTTCAATATTCAGTCGACCCAGCCGATAACGAGGTCTACCTCTATTCCCAAGGCGAGACCGCATACATCCGAAAGATGTATCCATGTTTTGATCAACCAGATTTAAAGGCAACTTTTCAATTAACCGTAACTGCGCCAACTTATTGGGAAGTTATCTCTAACTCCCCAGTGAAGACCAAGAATGATTTGGATGATAACAAATCGGTCTGGGAATTTCTGCCAACGCCAAGAATTTCTACCTATATCACCGCGCTAGTAGCTGGTCCTTATTATCACGTGCATGACGAATACAACGGCGAGAAGAAAGTTCCACTTGGAATTTATTGCCGCAAGTCTCTGGCGGATTCACTTGATCCAGAAAATATCTTTGAAGTAACTAAGCAAGGCTTTGCTTATTTTGAAAAGGTATTTGGCCTGGCATACCCATTCAAGAAGTACGACCAAATTGCTGTCGTTGACTTTAACTGGGGCGCAATGGAGAACTCAGGCGCGGTCACATTCCTAGAAAACCTACTTGTCTTCCGCTCTAAGGTAACCGAGCGGATGTACGAACAACGCGCAAATACGATTCTTCACGAGATGGCCCATATGTGGTTTGGAAATATGGTCACCATGCAATGGTGGGATGACCTCTGGCTAAATGAATCATTTGCTGAATGGTCTTCGCACTTAGCTTGTGCTGAAGGAACACGATTCAAGGATGCTTGGGTTGGTTTTAACTCTGGTCGCAAGAATTGGGCTTATCGCCAAGACCAACTCTCATCAACCCACCCGATTGCAACCGACATGGTTGATATCGAAACTGTAAATGCCAACTTTGATGGAATTACCTACGCAAAGGGTGCTTCCGTTCTTCAACAATTGGTTGCTCACGTTGGTCGCGATAACTTCATCAACGGACTTAAGAAGTACTTTGCAAAGCACGCTTTCAAGAACACAACCCTAAATGACTTACTCGTTGAACTTGAAGCAACAAGCGGCCGCGATCTTAAGCCTTGGATTTCAACTTGGCTGGAAACCGCTGGCGTAAATACTTTGCGCCCTAAGCTAAAAATCGCCGATGACAAGTACTCGTCTATTGAAATTACTCAAGAAGTGCCACTGGTTCCTTCCGGTTCCAAGGAATTACGTCCGCATCGTTTAACTGTTGGAATTTACGACGTCGTTAATGACGAGGTTGTACTTCGTAAGAGCGTTGAACTCGACGTGGCCGGTGCAAATACTCCCGTTCCCGAACTTGCTGGTGAAAAGGTTGGCGATCTTCTACTTATCAATGACCGCGACTTTTCATATGCAAAAGTCCGCCTAGATGATCGCTCTGTAGAAACACTTAAGAAGCATCTTGGTAAGGTCAAGGACAATTTAACCCGCGCAATGTGTTGGGCGATTTCCTGGGATATGTTGCGTGATGCTGAGCTTTCAGCATCGGACTTCATTGATATTGCCATTGCTGGCCTACCTGGTGAAACAAATATCACGGTAGTCACGACAATTGAATCTCAACTTTATGCCGCGGTTGAGCTTTATTCCGATCCGGCAAAGCGTGATGCCCATCGTGAAAAGGTTGCTAGCACTCTAGAGAAGTTACTTGACGCAGCCCCCGCTGGGAGCGATCACCAACTTCAATTTGCAAGAGCATTTACCTCCCTTGCATCTACACCTGCGCAAGGCGCTCGAATCAAGGATCTACTTGATGGAAAGTTGAGTGGCTTAAAGATCGATGCTGATCTTCGTTGGACTTTTGTAAATGGATTGGTTGAACGCGGAATCTTTGGCAAAGCAGAACTTGATGCCGAACTTTCACGTGACAACACAATCAACGGACAGATGGGCCATGCCCAAGGTCTTGCCGCCATTCGCACATCTGAGGCAAAGGCAATTGCTTGGAACTCAATCACTAAAGAAGATATGACCAGCTCGATTAGAGAGTCCACGCTTCGCGGATTCCTGCGTGCTTCTCAACGTGAACTACTTACACCTTACGTTGATAAGTACTTTGATTTGCTCCTAGATATGTGGGGCAAGAAGTCTTATGACATCTCTAGCTCATACGTGGATATGTGCTTCCCGATTTACATCACAGAGCAATCAACCCTTGATAAAGCCAATAATTGGTTGTCATCCCATAAGGATGCAGCAAGTGGCCTAATCCGTTTAGTGAGCGAGAATAGAGATGCACTAGCCCGCGCACTTAAGGCGCAAGCGAAAGATAACTAGCGGTTGGATTTTTTCTTTGCAGTCAGAAGCAAAACAACACTGCTGATGATTGCAAAGAGCGCTAGCGGTGCGCCTACGAAGTAAAGAATTGCCATTAATGGACTAAGAGGTGCACCAGGTTTTGATCCTGGCTCTTGATTAATTAGGTGGAAACCGGAAGCTAAGTTATGAACTAAAGACATGTTGGAATTCTAATCGAAAAATCTTTAGGCGCTTGCCATAGAAATCGAGCTTTGCTCGCCACCAAATGGCTTTAAGTATGAGATCCATCTCGAATCTGGTTTTCCGGTTCCGAGTATTCGCCAAGCCGCTCCAGCAGGTTCGCGTGGAAGAGTCCTAAGTTTCCAACCCATCTCTTTGAGGGTTCGATCTGCTTTTGAATGATTGCATTTGTGACAAGCCGAAACAACATTTTCCCAAGTGTGACTTCCGCCGCGACTTCTTGGAATAACATGATCGATCGAAGTGGCTTGTGCTTGGCAATAAACACATCGACCCCCGTCACGGGCAAAAAGTGCGCGACGTGAAAGTGGAACAGCATGGCGATAAGGAATTCTTACAAATTTAGTTAATTTAACAACTGAAGGAAGAGTGATTTCACCACCGGAGTAATGCAACACGGTTTCTGATTCTTCGACCATCGTGGCACGTTGATTTAAGACGAGTATTAACGCTCGTCTATCTGAGACGACACCTAGTGGCTCGTAGGTGGCGTTCAGGACCAATGTTTGTGACACTGAAATTGCTCCCTTGGGTCCAACGCGTGGCTCGCGTTGTTGGGTAAATACTGCACTAACTTCCCAAAAAAATCAGCCATTTACGGTTAACACTAGGTTTATTCTGATCCCATGACATTTAGCGAACGCGTTCACAACTTTTATGGCTGGTTTTCCGGGGCGCCACTTCACATTTTGGTGATTATCGCGGTGGCCCTGACTATGCAAAAGCTCGGAGCCCGGGGGATTACTCGCGCCATGAACCGTGTTGCCGATGCCGATTTTGTCCCAGGTCCAAAGCGCGGTCTAGAGCGTCAACGTGAAAGAGCGAAGACTGCCGGCTCGGTTTTGAAGTCAACACTTAACGGAACAATCTGGTTGATTGCCCTAACGATGATTCTGAGCGAATTTGGTTTAAACCTCGGACCAATCGTTGCCTCCGCCGGAGTTCTTGGCGTTGCCCTTGGTCTTGGTGCCCAAACAATGGTGCGCGATATTCTCTCTGGGATCTTCATGTTGGTTGAAGATCAATATGGAGTTGGCGACGAAGTTGAACTTATGGAAGTTAAAGGTGTTGTGGAATCGGTTGGACTTCGTATAACAACTGTTAGATCGTCTGATGGCACACTTTGGTACCTTCGTAACGGTGAAATCCTAAAACTTGGAAATAAATCCCAACCAAAGCGCTAGTTTGTTGAAGGCTGGTTGATCATAGAGTGAGCGGCGTATTGGAAGTAAGTCCAAAGCTCTTCTTTTAATTCTTCCGCAAGATCCAAATCAATCACTGCTTTATGCATACATTCCAACCAAACATCATGTTCGACTTTTGAAATATGAAATGGTGCATGGCGCATTCTGAGCTTTGGGTGACCCCGTGTCTCGGAATAAGTAGTTGGACCACCCCAATATTGCTCTAGGAATAGGCGCAATCTCTCTTCCGCGCCGACCATGTCGTCAGCTGGGTACATAGGCGCTAAAACAACACTCGCCTTAACTTCGTTATAAAAACGATGAACTAAATCTTGGAAAGTCTTCTCCCCGCCCATGCGCTCGTAAAAACTAGGCTCGGACATTTACTTTCTTGCCAATCTGCAGAACAAAATAAGAAGTAATAACGCAGAGAATTCCAGTGACATAGAAAGAGATTGCATAATTTCCAAAGTGTGTGTGTGCAAGCGCTGCGGCATAGACCGCAATTGATCCGCCGATTTGGTGCGCGGCAAAAACCCAGCCGTAGATAACCGTTCCACGCTCTTGTCCAAGGACTGTTCTACAAAGAACAACTGTTGGTGGGACTGTTGCGACCCAGTCCAGGCCATAGAAGATTACGAAGACTAAGGTTGAGGCGTGAATGGTTGAAAAGAGGATTGAAGGCAAAAGAAATAGTGAGAGTCCGCGAAAGAAGTAATAAAAGAACAACAATTTCTTTGGGTCGATTCGATCGGTTAAATAACCCGAGAAAATAGTTCCGATTACGTCGAAAACTCCGATTAAGGCAAGCAGGCTTGCAGCTGTTGTTTCTGGCAGTCCATGGTCGTGGGCTGCAGGAATAAAGTGAGTACCAATTAATCCACTAGTGGAGAGTCCGCAGACAAAGAAAGATCCAACAAGTAACCAGAAATCACGGTGCTTAGTTCCTTCAAATAAGGAATTGATCGCTTCCTTTGCAGCATTACGCTTTATCTGCGCTGGTTCATTCCAATCATCATCAGCGCCATATGGCTTGATCCCAATTGCTGATGGGCGTTCTTTAAGGAATATATAAATTAGCGGCACCATGATGTAAGCCGCTATTGCAACCGTTATCGAAACTGATTTCCAACCGTGATGTGTTGCAATACGTGCAAAAGTTGGAAGAAAAATTAATTGGCCAGTCGCGGTGGCAGCCGTTAGCGCACCAACAACTATTCCCTTGCGCTTGATGAACCAGCGATTAGCAACCGATGCCGCAAAGACAAGGGCCATCGAACCAGTACCGATACCTACAACTACACCCCAGAGCGCAATTAAGTGCCACGGCTTTGTCATCCAGATTGTGCCAAGCGCGCCGGTTCCTACACTTGTTAAGGCGGTCATCACAACTTTGCGAATACCAAAACGTTCCATGAGCGCGGCAGCAAATGGCGCTGTTAGCCCAAAGAGAAGAACGTTTATTGAGATTGCAAGAGAGATTGAATCTCGAGACCAACCAAAAGCTTGTTCAAGCGGAATGATTAAAACTGAAGGTGCTGATCGATATCCAGCGGTCGCGATAAGCGTTAAGAATGTGATTCCAAAGGCGAACCAAGCTGGGTGAATCTTCTGCTTACTCTTCAAAGTACTCATTCAAAATCTCTCGCTCTTCTTCCGTTAACCTACGAGATTTCTTTGACTCGAGGTCTACGGCAACTTGAACAGTCTTTAATCTCGCATGAACGCCTTCTTCGGATTTGATTTCATATTCCAGATCAAATGCCGCTCCCCCGATTTTCGAGACCCAAATTGAGATATCGAAGTCGTGGTTAGTTTTAGTAATTGGAATTTTGTAATCAACTTCAGCGCGCGCAACAACCATGTCATCAAAGACTGGCTTTAGTCCCTTTTCAATCCGTTCCTTC
>DAIOGD010000066.1:0-6430 GCA_036745395.1 Candidatus Nanopelagicaceae bacterium
ATCTCATCTCGATGGACACTTGAAGTTAATACTTCAAGTTCGGAGGTTAATTCGCGGTTGCGAACACGTATGGCCAGAACTTCTGATTCTCTTTCTGATCTAGCAATCTCAAGTCGTTCACGTTCGGCCGCGGCTTTTGAGATCGAAACTTCAATTTGAATTAACGCTTCATAAGCTGCATCAGCAATTGCTTGTGCGGTAAGCGCGGCAACACCGCGTTGCTCTCTTCGGCTAACTGCCTTGGTTGCAGAATCGCGTTCATTCTGGGCTGCTTGTTCAAGTGAGAGTGCGCGAGCACCAATTGCGGTTACTCGTTCTTCAAGCGTACGTAGATTTAGACGTGCTTCAACTTCGGTAGAACGCGAAGCCGAGACTCTTGATCGCAGATCTTCAAGGTGGGTTAAGTCGGGTTCTTTTGGTTCTTGATGAGATTCAAATTGTGCAATAGCCGCAGCAAGGTCGGCTTCATCAGATGTGCGCTGGGTGTTCGCTTCTGCAAGTGAGGCATTAATGCGCTCGACTTCGGCTTGGGCGCTCTTAACATTTTGGCCAGCTACCGCCATTTGTTCAGCCAGGCCGGACATGCGGGCATCTGATTCATTTAACTTAGAAAGCGCTAAGTCGTGAATATTCTTTCGCGAACTAAGAGTTTCCTCGGCGCGAACTAGTTCGAATTTCAGCGAGTCACACAAGTTAATCGCTTCTTGCAATTCGCTTTCGGTCTTATCGATCATCGCCGAAATCTCGATTGCAGAGTTTGAAGAACTTGAGCCACCTCGAACGCGGATTCGACTTAGGACATCACCATCACGAGTAATTGCGATTACCGAAGGATCGGCATTAAGTGCACTCTCGGCCTCATGTAGGTTCTCAACGGCCACAAATCCGGAGAGGAGTGATGCGATTGCTTGCGAAACTTCATTGGAAGTTACAAGCGAAGAAAGCGCGGTAAAGCCACTTGGAATCGAGCGCGATGAACCAGTAAAGCCAGAGTCACCATCGACAACTAGAAGTTCAGATTGTCCAGCTCCTTCTCGCTTCAAAAGAGTCAGCGCGGAAACCGCCGATGAAACATCGGATACAACAACTGCATCTGAAAGAGGTCCAAGAGCCGCAGCTACTGCAGCTTCCCAACCTTTGGATACTGAGATTAAAGAAGAAAGTCGTCCACGCGTCCTAGTTGAAGAAGAAAGAACTACGCCAGAACCATCGCGCAAAACCAAACTCTCCTGAAGCGCGCGAACTCTCGCTTCTAATGAAGAACGAGTCTTGCCGGCTTCAGATTCTTTTTCTTGTAACGAGGTTAATTCTTTTTGGGCTGCCTCTAAGGCACTCTTTGCGTTTTCGTAATCTTGATCTAAACCAGGTTCGCCCGCATCGGCAGAGGCAATCTGTGTTTCTAGTAAAGCAAATTCTTCTTGCGAATTTTGAAGACGACTTGCAGCTTCATCGCGAGATTTTGTAAGACGAGTAATTTCAGCATTTGTTGCATCGATGCGAGAGCGAAGTCCGTTTATGTGACCTTCTTGGCGCGCCGTGCCTTCGCGTTGATCAGCGATCGCTCGCAAGGCTGCCGAAACAGAATTTTCTTCCGCAACTAATTGCGCTTCTAAATTATGTAATTCTTGGGTAAGCGCTGCAAGCGCGTTATTCGCGGTAGTTACAGCAGTACGTTGTTCATTCTCTTCCAATCGCAAAACTTTTGCCTCGGCTTCAAGGGCTTCCGGATCGCGGCCACTTGCCCGAGCCTCATCGGCCTCCTCTGAAAGAAAGCGAGCACGCTCGGATGAAAGATTTTGAATACCGCGGAATTTTTCGCGTTGGGCAGTAAGTTGATAGAAATTCTCTTGAGCCTTTATCAGCATTGGATTTTCGGAAGCCGAAATACGATCGAGCTCTTCTTCTCTTGCCCGGGCGGTATTTAGTTCGCCTTCAACACTATCTTTGCGAGCGCGAAGTGATGTTTCATCGGCAACTTCGGCATCAACAGTTGAGCGAAGTTGAATTAGATCATCAGCCAAGATGCGAAGTCTGGAATCGCGAACATCAGATTGAATTACTGAGGCTTTGCGAGCTACTTCTGCCTGCTTGCCAAGTGGCTTTAGTTGACGACGAAGTTCGACCGTTAAATCTTGAATACGAGCCAAGTTGGTCTGCATGGAATCTAATTTGCGAAGCGCTTTCTCTTTACGCTTGCGGTGCTTTAGAACTCCTGCTGCTTCTTCAATAAATGCCCGACGTTCTTCCGGGTTAGCCAACAAGATTGCATCGAGTTGACCCTGTCCCACGATCACGTGCATTTCGCGGCCGATGCCCGAATCAGATAGCAGTTCTTGAATATCTAGAAGTCTGGTCTGTTCGCCATTTAATTGATACTCACTTGCGCCATTTCGAAAAAGGATGCGCGAGATTGTTACTTCAGTGAAATCGATCGGCAGAACACCTGAGGTGTTATCGATGGTTACTGAGACTTCAGCGCGGCCTAGTGGGGCCCGGCCCGAGGTGCCAGCGAAGATGACATCTTCCATCTTGCCGCCGCGAAGAGATTTCGCGCCTTGTTCACCCATTACCCATGAGAGGGCATCTACAACGTTTGATTTTCCAGAGCCGTTTGGACCGACCACGCAGGTGATACCTGGCTCGAAATTGAGCGTCGTGGCTGAGGCAAAGGACTTAAATCCTTTGAGGGTCATGCTCTTCAAATACACAAGCGCAACCTATCGGAAATCGGGGGCCTAACTTCCGCTCTTACGCGGTGTGGGCTGACATTTTGGGCAAAAATGTGAGGATCGATTGGAAAATGAGATCCTTCGAATCCCGGCGCCGCACCTTGGGCAAGGTTCGCCTTCCTGGCCATAGACGGCAAGGGAGCGATCAAAATAGCCGCTCTCCCCATTTACATTTATATAGAGATCATCAAACGAGGTTCCGCCTTGATCTAGCGCCTCGGCCATTACTTCCTTCGCCTTAGTCAGAAGCAGTTCAACTTTGGTTTTCGTTAGTTTTTCGATTCGGGTCTCGGGATGAATCTTTGCCCGCCACAGGGATTCATCGGCATAGATATTTCCAACGCCGCTGATTACTTCTTGATCCAAAAGCGCTTTTTTAACTTGGGTTCGCTTTGATTTAAATAGCTCAACCGCTTTGGCCAAATCAAATTGTGGATCAAAAGGATCAAGGGCGATATGACTTGCCGAAGTCGGAACTCCATCTTGCAAGGTTTCAACCGAAAGCCAACCGAAAGTTCGCTGGTCAATAAATCTAAGCTCGCCATCCTTCAAAGCAAATCGCACCCGCAGGTGCTTCTCATCCTGCGCTCGCTTGGGTTGGATCAAAAATTGCCCGCTCATTCCAAGGTGGGCAACTAAGACTTCCGGACGATTTAATTCAAACCACATAAATTTGCCGCGCCGCTTAACCGCTAAGACTTTGGCGCCTTTTAACGAATTGATTGGGGCGATCGAATTCTTGGAGGTGGCTCGTTCGTGACGAACCTCAATATCCTTAAATTTTTTTCCTACGACATTTGAGCTAAGCCCACGTCGAACTGTTTCTACCTCAGGAAGTTCGGGCATTTAGCGCTTCATAAGCCAAGCGCGCTGCTGCTTGTTCGGCTTCACGCTTGCTCTTGCCATTTCCAACTTCAAATTTTTCCGAACCTAGTACTGCAACAGCCGTGAAACTCTTATCGTGATCCGGACCAGATTCGGTGATCTCGTATTCCGGAGAGGCTAAGCCCTTGGCTGCAGCCAATTCTTGAAGGGCAGTCTTTCCATCCAGACCAACGCCCAATTCATTCGCATTCGCAATTACCGGGCGGAACCAGTTCAAGATAATTTGCGAAGTCTTATCGAATCCGTGATTTAAATAGACCGCACCTACTAGTGCTTCGAGTGAATCGGCCAGAATTGAATTCTTGTCGCGACCGCCAGAGCTCTCTTCGCCCTTTCCAATTCGCAAGTGCTCACCAAGTTTTAGATCGCGCGCAATTTGAGCCAGCGCCTTGGTATTTACAACACCAGAACGAAGTGGCGATAACTTTGATTCATCTAAGTTTGGGAAAGTTACATATAGCTCTTGAGTAACAACCAAGCCCAGCACGCTATCGCCCAGAAATTCCAGGCGTTCATTTGTTGGGATTCCGCCAGACTCATATGCAAAAGATCTATGAGTTAGAGCGAGTTCAAGCAACTCACCTGAAATATTAATTCCAAGTGAGGCGGTTAAGCTTTCGTACAGATCAAACCTCTAGAACTTGGCGACGGTTATATGTGCCGCAAGTTGGGCATGCTGTGTGTTGCAACTTTGGTTGTTGGCATTGTGCACATGTTGCGATTTGAGCAGGAGTTGTCTTCCATGCGCTACGGCGATGACGTGTACGGGAGCGAGACATCTTTCGCTTTGGTACTGGCATGGTGGCACCCTTTCAAAAACGGTTTAAATCTAACTTCATTCGCTCGAACTTCGAGCAGGGGCTAAGTATCGCCTATCCCCAAGCATTTTCCAAAACGGGGTTTCTGCGCAGGCGAGCGCGGAATCAGATTGGAATTACTCGGCGCGCCCCTCGAGTTGCTCCTTTAGGTTAGCCAGACCAGCCCAGCGTATATCGCCCTTGCCATGGTCATGGTCCTCTGGGAGTTCGACCCACTTAACCCCGCAGTCAGGGCAGAGCCCCGGACAATCGGGTTCGCAAAGTGGATTGATCGGCAGGTTCAAAATTACGGCATCACGAATCGGTCCATCTAGATCAATGTCATCGCCATCCATTTGGCGAACTTCATCTTCTAAATCATCAACTTCTTCGCTCTCGCGCTTCTTGTGATGCTTTGATTTCTTCCGAGCTTGCCGTGGATCTTCTTGATACTCATAGAGTTCTTGAAAACTTTCTTCCACATCATATGAAACCGGATCAAGACATCTGCCACATTCACCAGTTGCAACGGTGCGGATAGTTGCAGAGGCTAGAACACCTTCGGCAACCGATTCAATTTTCAGATCAATTTCAATTGGTTCATCTTTGGCAATTGCTAGAACATCAAAGCCAAGAGCCTCGTGTTCGGTGATATCCAATTCATATTCCAGCATTTCACCGGCACGACGTGGCAAGTCATGGGTGCTAAATAGAAATGGATTGCGAGGCATATTTATCTCTAATTACTTCTTGTCGGCAAGTTGAGCGAGAGCAGATTTTGAATCCACGCCGGCCAAACTATCGCGACCACGAGCAACTACATCCATGGTCTTATTTAGAATAACTTCTAGGGTCGCTAGGCGAGAGTCAACATAGGCATCAATCTCATCTTGTTGGCGATCAGCTTCATCTTGAACTTCATCCAGAATCTTCTTCGCCTCTTTGCGAGCGGCCGCAACGATCTCGGTCTGCGCGACCATCGAAGCAACCTCTTCACGAGCGCGTTCGATTATTTGATCAGCATGTTGACGTGCCTCTTCCAAAATATTTTCGCGATCATGCAAGATCTGTTGTGCTTGATCTAGATCGGATGGGAAGGCGACCTTTGCCTGCTTCAGAATTTCGATGAGTTCGCCACGGTGCAATACGCAGCTCGCTGACAATGGGACCCCACGTGCTTCTTCCACCATGGTTAGAGCGTTTTGTAGACGTTCAATTACTTCCATTGTTTACCCTTCACTTATTCTTTTTCAATTATCTTTAAATATCTTTAAAGTCTAATTACTTAGAAGATAATCGATTTTTCAATCGATCTAGTAGGACTGCTGGGATATAGCTAGAGACATCGCCGCCGAAGCTTGCGATCTCTTTAACTAAGGATGAAGATAAAAATGAGTGGGCTGGCGCTGTTGACATGAATAGCGTTTCAACGCCTTGAAGTTGCAAGTTTATTTGGGACATTTGAAGTTCGTAATCGAAGTCGGTTACCGCTCTAAGGCCTTTCACGATCATTGGAATGTCATTCTGCTTGCAATAATCCACAAGCAGGCCAGACCAGGAATCGACTGAGACATTTGGGTATTCCTTGGTGACTTCTTGAATCATAGAAATTCGCTCTTCAACGGTAAATAAAGTCTTCTTGGTTTGATTTACCAGAACCGCAATAACGACCTCATCGAAGATGGAACTTGCTCGCTTGATGATATCTAGGTGCCCAAAGGTGATTGGATCGAAAGATCCAGGACAGACAACGCGTTTCACGGCAAAACGCTAGCAGAATATCCGCCGTAGAAGATACTTCCCTGTCCGTATGAGCGGATCTTCTCCTGAATAAAGGGCTCTGGCCATGTAAATGGCTTCATCTTGGTTTCTCGCTCGATTGCAACAATTCCATTTCGCTTTAATAAGTTGTTCTTCGAAATTTCAACTAATAAATTTTCAATTACTAAATTATCTACTTCGTATGGTGGATCCATAAAGATTATGTCGAAGGCGATTTGATGTGGTGCGCTTACAAAG
>DAIOGD010000067.1:0-6416 GCA_036745395.1 Candidatus Nanopelagicaceae bacterium
CACGCCATATGCCGCATCACCAGCGTGAAGATCGCCGACGAAAGTACGTGCCAACCCAATTACCGCACCAGCCGCAAAGAAAGCACCAAGCATTCCAAAGATAAGGCCACGAATAATTTTGGAACCACTTACAAATTTAAATCCTTCAAATAAAGATTTCCCGATATTTTCATTTACCGAAGCTTTGCTTGATGCACCACGTGGGATTTCACTTAAGCCGTAAACCACCCAAGCGGTATATAGGAATGAAATTGCATCGATATAGAGACCTAGGTCCGCAGTTGATGTGTAACGAACCGGCAAAATATTTGATAGTCCACCGGCGAATAAGGCTAGAAGTGAGAAGACCAGCGCAGCGATTGGCGCGGTTCCATAAGCAGCGAGAAGTGAAACTTGGTTGGCGCTTTCCAATTTATTCTTTGGAACCAGATTCGGTACCGAAGCTTCCTTGGCTGGCGACCAGAAGAGCGTTACCGCTTCAACCAAAACTGTTGCTGTATAAAGCCAGAGATAATTTCCAACGATTGGAATCGAAAGGTATAAAGCAAAGCGCATGATGTCGGTGATGATCATCAAGCGACGGCGATCAAAGCGATCGGCAATTACGCCGGCAATTGGACCAAGGAAAACAGCCGGAAGTAGACGGACAATGAAAACACCGGCGATCGCAAAGTTTGCTTTTTGGTAATTACCGCCAGAAAGTTCTTGCGCTAGCGCAGTTGTCGCAAGTAAACCGAGCCAATCTCCGAATGAAGAAAAGGCCATTGATTTCCAGAGTCTGCGAAAAGCTGGAATCGCCAAAACACTTCGCGTCTCAGATTGCGCCGGCGCGGCTGGATATGGAAGTGACTTGGCCATAACCTAACCCTAGATGGTTGCCTCTTCGGCAACCTTGCCCTTTCCACTTGCTGCCTTCTTTTTCGTTTTAGGCGCACCAGTTGCTTTAACTGTCTTTGCAGTTAACGTCGGGGCAGATTTCTTTGCGCGCTTTGAACTCTTCTTAACCTTAGGTGCGCCGCCATTCTCCGCTTCCCAAGCACGTCTTCCGGCAAGTAATTCCATGCCACGTTCTAGCGTTAAGAATTCAACAGTGTCACCGCGACGAAGTGTTGCGTTTGTTTCGCCATCGGTTACATAAATTCCAAAACGCCCATCCTTTACTAGGACCGGTTTTTGAGTAGTTGGATCAACTCCAAGATCTTTTAGTGGTGGCTTTGCAACACCACGACGCCGAACCTTTGGTTGCTTGTAAATTTCAATCGCTTCATCCAAAGTGATTGTGAAAAGTTGCTCTTCGGAAGTTAATGTTCGAGAATCAGGACCGTGCATTAAATACGGACCGTAGCGACCATTTTGAACAGTGATTGGTACGCCTTCATATTCGCCAAGAGTTCTTGGTAGCGACATTAATTTAAGGGCATCGGCCAAAGTTATTGTGTCGAGTGACATCGTTGAAAGTAGCGATGCAGTCTTTGGTTTTGGCGCATCTTTTTTCTTACGCGGTTTCTTTAATTCACCGGTCTTCTTATCAACGACCATTTCAGGCTCTGGTAGAACTTCTGTTACGTATGGGCCAAAGCGACCTGACTTTGCGAGTAATGGGAAACCAGATTCTGGATTAATTCCGAGTTCGCGTTCGCCTGAAGGTTGGGCAAGTAAATCAAGTGCGACTTGTAACGTTAATTCATCTGGCGCCATAGTTTCAGGAATATTTGCAAACTTACGATCATCGCCTTGCCCTTGTTGTACGTAAGCGCCAAAGCGACCAACGCGAATCTCAATATCTTGGCCCATCTTCATGGTGTTAATTTGTTGTGCATCAATTGCACCAAGATCACCAGATAAAGCTTCAAGTCCGGGATTTCCTTCAGTGCCAAAGAAGAATCGGGTTAGCCAGGCAACGCGATCTTCTTCGCCATTAGCAATTCGATCTAGATCTTCTTCCATTGAAGCGGTGAATTCATAATCAACTAATTTCCCAAAGTGTTGTTCCAGTAATCCTGTAACGGAGAAGGCCAAGAAGGTTGGAACTAATGCGCGGCCACGCTTTGCAACGTAACCACGATCTTGAATTGTTGAAATGATTGAGGCGAAGGTAGATGGTCTACCGATTCCAAGTTCTTCTAGTTTCTTCACCAAAGTAGGTTCGGTATAACGAGCTGGCGGCTTTGTTTCGTGACCTTCGCAGGTATATGCATTTACCTTCATCGAATCCCCGACAGCCATTGCAGGAAGTCGCTTGGAGTCATCCTCTTCGCCATCCTTGGCATCTTCAGTAATTTCTTCATATGCCGCTAGGAATACTGGGAAAGTTACGACCGAGCCATTCGCGCGGAAGATAGCTTGGCCGCCGGTTTTAGTTTCAACATCAAAGTCAACGCGCATCTGCATCTTTTTGGCATCAGACATTTGTGAAGCAATGGTGCGCTTCCAAATTAAGTCATATAACGCAAATTCATCGCGTGAAAGTTCTGGGGCTAATTCGCCGGGAGTTTTAAATACATCTCCAGCTGGGCGAATTGCTTCGTGTGCTTCTTGCGCATTCTTGGTCTTGCCTTCATAAACACGCGGTGAAGATGGCACATATTCCGCGCCATACAAACTCTTTGCTTGTGCTCTTGCTGATTCGATTGCGCTTTGCGACAAGGTAACCGAGTCGGTACGCATATATGTGATGTAGCCATTTTCATACAAACGCTGAGCTACCCGCATTGTTAATTGTGCGCCCCAACCAAGGCGTGAACCGGCATCCTGTTGCATCGTTGAAGTAGTGAAAGGTGCCTTTGGTCGTTCAGTCCGTGGTGACTCTTCGGTTGATTTAACAACTAAAGATTTGCCTTGAAGTGATTGAACCAGTTCATTTGCACCGGCCTCATCGAGGAGCAATATATTTGAAATAGATTTCTCTTTTAGGCCGCCATTTGCATCAAAATCATTTGTGGTTGCAACGCGCTTTCCATCTAGTGAAAGTAGGCGAGCACTAAAACCAGCTTCACAACTTGCAGTTAGATCCCACCAGCCCGATGAAATAAAAGCCATACGTTCGCGTTCGCGCTCCACGATCAATCTTGTTGCAACAGATTGCACGCGACCAGCAGAAATTCGTGGCATTACTTTCTTCCATAAAACTGGTGAAAGACGATATCCATATAACCGATCTAAAACACGACGGGTTTCTTGGGCATCGACCAATCGATAATCTAAATCTCTAGTTTCATTTGCTGCTTTTTGAATCGCCTCTTTGGTGATTTCGTGAAAAACCATACGGCGAATTGGAATCTTTGGTCGCAATACTTCAATTAAGTGCCACGCGATAGCTTCACCTTCGCGGTCCTCATCCGTTGCCAGAATAAGTTCGTCGGCATCTTTCATTAACTCTTTTAGCTCTGAAACTTTTGCTTTTTTATCAGGATTAACTACATAGAGCGGCTCGAACTCTTCTTCGATATTTACGCCCTCTTTAGCCCAAGCAATTTTCTTGTATTCCTTTGGAATATCGGCAGCACGTTGTGGCAGGTCGCGAATATGTCCGACCGATGCTTCGACAACGTATTCATCCCCCAGGAAGCCGCCAATTTTGCGCGCCTTCGCAGGGGACTCAACGATTACAAGTTTTGTGCCCATAACTTTTCGGGGAAGTTACCTATCTAGTAGTTGTTAAGTTATTTAAGCAATCGCAGTTGATGCTCGTCGGTTACGAACAAGTGCACCAATGATTACCAAGGTAGCCAATAATGAAACTGACTTGGAAACAACATTGTGTCCGTTAAGCGAGAAGCTAACAATTGCTGGAGTAATAAGTAGACCAACCAAGTTCATAACCTTGATTAGTGGGTTGATTGCTGGACCAGCGGTGTCCTTAAATGGATCGCCAACTGTGTCACCAACGATTGTTGCGTGGTGTGCTTCAGAGCCCTTACCACCGTGGTTTCCATCTTCAACCATCTTCTTTGCGTTATCCCATGCGCCACCTGAGTTAGCAAGGAATACCGCCATCAAAGTTCCGGTACCGATAGCACCAGCAAGGTAAGCACCAAGTGCTCCAACACCTAAACCAAAACCAACTGCGATCGGTGCCATTACTGCAAGCAGTCCTGGTGTTGCCAATTCACGTAGTGAATCGCGAGTACAAATATCTACAACGCGACCGTACTCTGGCTTATCTGTTCCCTTCATGATTCCTGGGTGCAATCTAAATTGTTCGCGAACTTCGTGAACAACTGCGCCAGCTGCGCGAGACACGGCATTGATTGCCAAACCAGAGAACATAAACACAACTGCGGCGCCAATAATTAGGCCAACGAGGTTGCGAGGGTTTGCAACATCCAAGATTCCTTGGAATTGAATATCAGTAATTGCCTTACCGGCATCGCTTACAGCCAACTTGATCGCATCGGTAAATGCACCGAATAACGCGGTTGCTGCGAGAACAGCGGTCGCAATTGCAATTCCCTTGGTAATTGCCTTTGTTGTATTTCCAACTGCATCAAGTGAGGTCAGGATTTGTGCGCCTTCGCCCTTTACATCGCCAGACATTTCTGCGATTCCTTGTGCGTTATCTGAGATAGGACCGAAGGTATCCATTGCAACAATCACACCTACCGTTGTAAGTAGGCCAGTTCCAGCAAGTGAAACTGCGAATAGTGAGAGCACGATTGAACCTTGGCCAAGCAAGAAGGCGCCGAAAACGCCAGCTGCGATTAGAAGTGCTGAGTAAACAGCTGATTCAAAACCAACTGAAATACCAGCCAAAATTACGGTTGCTGAACCGGTCTTTGAAGAAGCTGCAACATCGTTAACTGGACGCTTACCAACTTCGGTAAAGAAACCAGTTAGCAATTGAATTGCTGCGGCAAGAACGATTCCAATAAGTACAGCACCAATTGCAAGAACGCGAGGATTTACATTTGCATTTGCTGCTTGCGTTGTAAGTCCAGCCATTTGCTTAAGTGATGAAGGTAGATATGTATATGTCGCAAAACCAACAAGGATTGCCGAAATAATCGCCGACATAAAGAACGAACGATTGATTGCTTGCATTGCTGACTTATCAGTTGTGCGTAGGCGAGTAATGAAGATACCGATGATTGCGGTGATAATTCCGATTGCAGGAACGATCAGTGGATAAATCAAACCAGCGTTACCGAATCCAGCCTTACCAAGAATCAAAGCTGCAACAAGAGTTACTGCATAAGATTCAAATAGATCTGCGGCCATACCAGCGCAGTCACCAACGTTGTCACCAACGTTGTCTGCGATTGTTGCTGGGTTACGTGGGTCATCTTCTGGAATACCTTGTTCAACTTTTCCAACTAGGTCAGCGCCGACATCTGCTGCCTTTGTAAAGATTCCGCCACCAACGCGCATAAACATCGCGAGCATTGCAGCGCCGAAACCAAATCCTTCAAGAACGGCTGGTGCATTTTCGTGATAGATCGCAACAACAAGTGATGCACCTAAAAGTCCAAGACCAACAGTTGTCATACCTACAACGCCACCGGTGCGAAATGCAATACGAACTGCATTCGCTGCTGACTTTTGGCGAGCTGCTTCAGCAACGCGCACATTTGCGCGAACTGCCAACCACATACCGTTGTAACCAACAGCTGCAGAGAATGCGGCGCCAAGTAAGAAGAAGATTGAGCGACCGATGCGAATATCGGTATGCCCTGGAAGTGCGAAAAGTAGGAAGAAAACAATTGCTACGAAATATGAAAGTGTCCGGAATTGGCGGCGAAGGTAGGCAGCTGCGCCTTCTTGAACGGCTGCTGCAATCTCCTTCATCTTCTCGGTACCTTCACTCTGCGCCAAAACTTGGGCGCGAAGGGCATAGGCGATGGCCAGGGCCACTAGCGAGATTGCCAGGACGATATAGACGTAGGTCAGATTTGACCCATTGACTTGGACGAGATTTGCCACGAAGTTCTCCTATAAGTGTGCGTCGGTGGACACTGAACCCTGAAAGGTTACACATATATTGCTCAAAAGGACTAGGAGATGCAAATAAATAGGTATATTTACCAATCTCATGAGCTTTATCAACATAACCAGCGCCCTTTCTAGTAATTACGCCTTGGCGATCGCCTTCGGCATTCTTTTCCTCGAGACTGGCCTGCCGCTCATCATCGGCCTACCTGGCGACACCCTTCTTATCAGCGGCGGACTCTTTTCCGCGGGGATCGGCGTCCCGGCCGGAGCCCACCACTTCTCGATCACCGAGTTGGCCATCGGCGCCCCGATTGCAGCAATCATCGGTTCGCAAATGGGCCACTACTTGGGCTGGCACTTTGGTCGCCGCGCATTTAGCCGAGCCGAATCAAAATTCTTCAATGCCGAAAAGCTAAATAGCGCCGAACGTTATCTAGCAAAATATGGCCACGGCAAAGCGATCGTCCTAGGACGTTTCGTTCCAGTGG
>DAIOGD010000068.1:0-3011 GCA_036745395.1 Candidatus Nanopelagicaceae bacterium
ATGCCAACCGCATCATTCCGCCACGTTTGCTCAACTTGGAACAGGCTCTGGAATTTTGTCGTGAAGATGAATGCGTAGAAGTTACGCCAAAGCATGTTCGCGTGCGTAAGACGATTCTGGACCAGAACGAGCGGGCCCGGAACGTCGGTCGCGCCAAGAAGACCAACCAGAACGCCGAGTAATCCATTTAATGGGACTTTAACCCCGCGGACTTTCAATACTAGAGAATTTTCTCTACTATATCGGGGTGTCGAATCTAGACTTTGAAGAGTCAAGGCATAGCCGGAATACGGCTTGGCTGGTGGCTTTGCTCATGCTCGGGATTGCAGTTTCCTATTTCGGAATTAAGTCAACGCTTGCCGCCAATATAAGCATTAACTCCGGTGCCACTGTTGAATTCGGCCAGGGCTTTACAGGTGCTACTTCGTGTAGCGGCGGGCAATCGATAACCGTTACGCCCAACAGTTCCTTCACTAATGCAGGTGGGACATCTGGAACTTTCTATTTCTCGAGTTTTAGAGTTTCTAATATTCCTGCCGGATGTTCTGGCTCAGATTTCACTTTAAAAGCATTTGACAGTCAGACTGCATCTTCGGCCCTTAGTTTATTTAATACCTCGACGACAAATGCGGTCGTTGCTGATGTCTCTGGAGTTTACTCTGCTGGTGCGGGCTCGACTGGAATGACTGTTGTTACAAATTCAGCAACTTCATTTACTGCTACTTTTACAACTCCAGTTGCCTCAGCAAAAAATGTTTACAAGATAACGGTCGAATCTGGAAGCCATACTCTGCTCTTTGGTGATGTTGGACCGACCGGTGGAATCATCTTTATTACACCAACAAGTCTTGGTGGCACCGGCGGAAATTATTACTATGAGGCTGCTCCAAGTGATCTACCTGGAACTTACATACTTTGCAACAATCCATTTAGTTCTGCTAACCGATCTTCTGCTATCGGAATTGGAAATGGTCCAACATTAACTTCAAGCATGTTGACGGATTGCACAACAAGCGCAACGGCTATTTACGCTGCAAATGCTTACACAAACGGGTCAACTTCCGGCTACTTCCTTCCATCCCTAAATGAATTAAATCAACTTTGTAAATATGCAAATTTCTTAACAGAAACTGCGGAGTCGGTTCAGTGCACCAGCACCGGTAGCGTGCGTTCTGGATTTGTGGCCGGCACTTATTGGGCAGCATCATCAATCAGCGATCCCGCATACGGGCGTGGTTATGCCTTCAATGGGGCGTACATTTATCAAGATCAAAGTGGCAGATCTAATTACGTTCGACCAGTAAGGCGTTTTCTTCCTTAATCATTAACACAACCGCTAAACCTTCTGGATTTCTAGCCAATTTTAACTTTTTTATCTATTCTCTCCTCGTGTCAATTCTCAACTCTGAGGAACCCAAGCGCAGTCAGAAGACTGCCTGGATTTTGGCATTTCTACTTTTTGGAATAGCTGTTTCTTATTTCGGGCTTAAAACCACCTTAGCCGCCAATGTTTCGATAAATTCAGGTTCACAAGTTGAATTCGGTCAGGGAATAGCTCAAACAACTTCATGCAGTGGTTCGCAGTCAATAATTATCACCCCCATGAGCTCTTTTACAAATTCAAGTGGTTCTACCGGAACTTTCTATTTTTCAAGTTTTAAAATATCTAATATTCCAGCAGGATGCTCGGGCTCTGATTTCACGTTGAAGGCCTATGACAGCCAAACTGCATCAAGCGCACTGAGTATTTTCAATTCTTCTTCTATAAGTGCCGTTGTTTACGACTCCTCCGGAAATTACTCACCGGGAAATGGCTCTAGTGGCTTGACGGTGACAACGAATTCTTCAACTTCATTTACTGCAACATTTGCAACACCGATAGCATTAGCTAGAAACGTTTACAAGATCACAGTTGAATCTGGTAATCATGCACCTCTTGTATTCAACTTCGGAGATGTTGGACCGGCTGGCGGAATCATTGTAAGTACTCCAAATGCAAATGGTGGCCTAGGAGGAAATTATTATTATGAGGCATCTCCAATAGATGTTGCATCCTCTGTTACGGCTTGTAACGTTGATGAAGCTGCAGTTACAAACAACTCCACTGCAATAGGTACGGGATTTGGCAATACGAGCACATTGCTCGGAATCTGCTCGGGCGGTGGTGTGGTTACTGCAAAGAACTACTCCGTAAATGGTTTCTCAGATTGGTACTTACCTTCACTTTATGAAACGGTTCAAATTTGTAAATATGCTCGTCAGCTAACAGAAAGTGCTCCAAATTGCAGCGGTGGCACACTTCGAAGTGGTTTCACAACTTTCTATGTAACCTCTTCATCCGGCGGTACCCATAATTATTCCTGGCACGTGATGTTTGATGGGTCAGGTCCTACCTATATTGGAGCTTCCGCGGGATCAGTTCGAGCAATTAGGTCATTCACTCCATAAATTGTGTCCAATACGTCTTATGTCGGCGGCCTTGGGTTAGATAGCCCTATGGCCGCCGATTCGCGTTTAACGGGTAAGCAGATCAATCTGCAACGCCGGGCTGTTGCGATCGATGCCTTTGAGTTATCGACTGAACAGAAGGCGGTAATTGCGCATAAGGGTTCACCGCTCCTTGTATTGGGTGGTCCGGGTACTGGAAAGACCAAGACGCTAGTTAATTCGGTAGTTGCCAAAATTAAAGCGGGTCAAGATCCGAATTCAATATTAGTTCTGGCTTATGGTCGCGAGCGAGCTGGTGATCTTCGCGATGAGATCGTTGTACAAAGTGGAATTAGCGCATTCGAGCCAATGGTTCGAACCTTTCACTCACTTGCATTCTCAATTATTAATGAGTCCGTCAAAGAAGATGACCCGAAATATGTTTTGATTTCTGGCGCAGAACAAGATTCCTTTATTCGAACTCTGCTTGCAAATATTCAAAATTCACCAAAGGTGCAATGGCCACAAATTCTAGGACCAGCGCTTGGCACTAAAGGATTTGCGCGCGAGCTTCGCGATTTAAT
>DAIOGD010000068.1:3021-6307 GCA_036745395.1 Candidatus Nanopelagicaceae bacterium
TTAATTTTGCGAGCCTCCGAGCGAAATATGGGATACGAAGATTTACTTACTAAGGCAAAAGAATTAAACGAACCTTGGTGGGTTCCAGCTACGGCTTTTTGGAAAGAATATGACCAGACCCTTGGTCTGCAATACGGAACGGTTAATGACACTGCAAGAAGAATCGACTCAAGTTCGATAATTCCGGCGGCAATTAATCGGTTACGAAAAGACTCGGTTTTGGCCGATCGACTCCGAGCAAGATTTACCACGATTTTGGTGGATGAATTCCAAGAAAGTGATCAATCGCAAAGAGATTTGCTAAATGAAATAAGTGGCGCAGATCTAACTCTTTTTGCCGATCCAGATTCAGCTATCGGAAGATTCCGCGGCGCTGACCCGGAAGGCGCTCTTGAATATAAGGATCGTAAAGAATTTACCGTTTTAAATTTAACAACGGTTTTCAATACCGCTCCATCGGTTACCGATTTAACGCTAGAGATTGCGGGAAAGTTTCGGTCCAATTCGCCAACGCGAAATCGAACTGCTGGTGAATTTAACGATGTGGACCGTGGAATAAATATTGCAAAGCTTGGAAGTAATGGTGATTGCGCAAATTACATCGCACATGCATTTCGTACGGCCCACTTGCGAGATGGCGTTGCCTGGTCACAAATGGCGGTTATCTTGCGCGCACCTGGTTCGGCCGTCTCTGCCCTTCAAAGGGCATTTGCACTAAATAACATTCCAATCGAAATTGATGCCTCCGCTTTAGCGCTAGGTGATAACCCAGCAATAAAGCCAATCCTTACCGTTGCCCAAATTGCGCTAGGTGCGATCAAATTAATTCCAAGTAATTTTGAAGTAATCGATGAACTTCTGCGATCCGAATTTGGTGGCGCGGATTCCCTATCTATTCGCCAGATGCGCGTTGATCTAGCCAAGACGCGCGAAACTGGTGATATCAAAACTTCGACCCAGATGATTCTGGATGTTTTGGATGATAATCAAGCTCCGATTGAATGGGATTCAATTAGGCCGCTGCAAAGGATTGCGGAATTAATTGCCGCGGCTAGAAAGTCGTTAAAGACAAGTGGTGAAATAACCGATCTACTCTGGTCAATTTGGAATAACGCAAAGAATTATGAGGGTGAGTTAATCGCCAATAATTGGCGAACGCGTGCGCTCAAAGGTGGGTCTCGTGGATTTGCAGCAGACCGTGATCTAGATGCAGTGATTCAATTATTTGAATCGGCAAGGCGATTTAGCGAACGGCTACCTGATTCAAAACCAGAATTATTTATCGATCAGATGCTTGGCGAATCAATTCTCTCCGATGCCATTACCGCTCGCGGCCAACGCGATGAAGTCGTTTCGATTATGACAGTGCACTCTGCAAAGGGAACCCAATGGGAATTGGTTGCGCTAACCGGACTTCAAGAAGGCGTTTGGCCAAACCTACGCCAACGCGGATCACTACTTGGATCTGAACGGCTAGTTGAATCGATGCGAACCGGTTTAGTTACTCGCAAAGAGATCGAAGCATCTGCGGCAAGTGCGCTTGTGGAAGATGAGCGACGACTTTTGCATGTTGCAATTTCTAGGGCAAATAGCGGCCTGATTGTTACGGCATTTTCCGAAGAGGACTCGGAACCTTCGGCTTACTTTGAAGAGATCTACGAATCGGTTATGGGTGTTACTTCAGATGAAGCACCAATTACCGAACTTCCAAGAGCGCTCACAAGTCAGGCACTGGTTTCGCAATTGCGTCGGGAAGTTATCGCAAATGACAATTCCCGCACAATGAAAATGGAATTTGCTGCCGGACTCTTAAAGTCGCTTGCAGAGGCTGGCATTGAAAGCGCCAATCCAAATAGTTGGCTCGGTGCTTTGCCAATAAGTTCAACCGATCCAGCTTTGCCACCCGATGCAACCGTCTCGGTATCACCAAGCAACCTACAAAGTTTCTCGGAATGTGGCCTTAAGTGGTTTATTGAAAGAAGTGGTGGAAAAGATGGAGATTCAACCGCTCAATTAGTTGGTACCGCAATCCATGGCTTAGCTGAAATGTTGTTAGAAGAACCAGATCTATCGGTTGATGTGATGATCACAAGGCTTCGCGAGAATTGGGCGCTAATTGATTCAAATGAAGGCTGGGTAAAGGAATACGAACTTCGTCAAGCACTTGAAAAGATTGAGAAGTTTTACAAGTGGCATACCGATGAGAAGAAGACTCTTCACGCAGTTGAAGCAAAATTTGAAACGAAGATTGGCCGGGCGTTATTGAATGGCTCGGTAGACCGAGTAGAGATTGATGAAGATGGCCGTATTTATATTGTTGATCTAAAGACCGGAGCGCCGAGTGTTACCGTAAAGCGCGTTAATGAAAACCAACAATTAGCGGGCTATCAACTTGCAGTCTTAGAAAATGCCTTTGAACCAAAATTACCGAGCACCGAAACTAGTGGCGCGGTCTTAGTTTTCTTAGGCGATAAGGAATCAAATTCGGCAAAAGAAAGAATTCAAAGCCCGATCAACCACGAGGAGATAAAGAATTTAGTAATTGAAAGCGCGGAAAAAATGTCAGCCGCAGAATTTACCGCGACAATAAATTCTCGTTGCCGCACTTGCGCAGTCAAGTCTTCATGTCCCGCCCAACCGCAAGGCAGGTCGGTGATTGAAGAATGATTACATTTACCGGTAAGCCAAAATATTCCGCAAAAGAAATCGCCACAGCTCTTCGCGCAGCTGGGGCAAAGGTTCACGACCCGACCGATGAACAAGCCGCAATCATTGAATCGCTTCACTTTGGCCCAACAGTTGTTATTGCAGGTGCGGGATCTGGAAAGACCGAAACGATGTCGGCTCGTGTTTTATGGTTAGTTGCGAATGGAATCGTTAAACCCGAAGAGATTCTTGGTTTAACTTTTACTCGTAAGGCCGCTGGCGAATTGGCTTCAAGAATTCGCATGCGCCTTCGTCAATTGCGCGCCGCTGGATTCTTGCCAAACGATCCTGATACCGGACAGAGCGTTGATATTTCAGTAACAGTTTCTACTTACCATTCCTACGCGGGGCGAGTACTCGGCGAGCATGGAATTCGAATGGGAATCGATAGCGATATCGAGCCAATCGGTGAAGCCGCTGCCTGGCAAATAGCAAATAACATTGTTAATAATTTTGAGTCAACCGAGACCCAGATTTCCAGCAGCGCTAAGACCATTGTTGAGAAAGTTATGGATCTATCGGCGGCACTTGGCGAACATGGTAAGAGCACTTTGGATATTCGCGAATATACCGAGGGCGT
>DAIOGD010000069.1:0-6278 GCA_036745395.1 Candidatus Nanopelagicaceae bacterium
GTGGAGCCCAGAACTAACCGATCAACTCCGCGTCGTGGCTCTTACTTCGATCATGACCACAAATAAAATTTTCTTTAACCTTCGAGCACGGCTCACAAAGAAGATTTAGTTCATGACAAGTCCGGTCGCCACAGTTGTAGAACTGCTTTGTTGATGTGTTGCACTTGTCGCATTTACCGATAACTTTTGTATCTTCGTTGAAATCAACTGCCATACGAGCGTCAAAGGTATAGAGAGATCCTTCCCAGAGCTCCTTGTCGCCAAATTTATTGCCGTAGCGAACGATGCCGCCTTTGATTTGATAGACCTCTTTAAAGCCACGATTAATCATTACCGCCGAGAGAATTTCACACCGAATTCCGCCAGTGCAATATGTGACAACCGGCTTATCCTTTAGGTGATCGTATTTTCCGCTTTCAACTTCTGATACGAAATCTCGCGAGGTGGCTACATCCGGTACGACTGCGTCTTTGAATTTTCCGATCTTTGCTTCAAAGGCATTGCGGCCATCAAAGAAGACAACTTCTTCGCCTCGTTCTTCGACCAGTTTATTAACTTCGTATGGGGCCAAATGTTTGCCACCGTTAATTACGCCGTTTTCATCAACCTTAATCTCATCTGGGTGACCAAAGGCAACGAGTTCTGGTCGAATTTTTACACTTAAGCGGGGGAAATCATTTCCGGTTCCCTCAGACCATTTAAAATCAATTTTATTAAAACCTGGATACTCTTTTGTCTTCTTCACATACTTCTTTAGGGCAGACATATCCCCACCAAGAGTTCCGTTAATTCCATGTTTTGAAACAATTATTCGACCCTTGAGGCCAAAGGACTCACAGAGAGTGCGCTGCCAAAGCTTTAGCGCATTTGGATCCGCTACCGGCGCAAAACCGTAATAGAGAATGATTTTCTGAAGTTCCACGGGTAAATCTTAACGCGAAGTAAAACCTACTCTTTGTCGGTGTAAGGCAGGCGAGGGTCCACAGCCTGGTCTTTCCAAACTTCTCGAATCCATGCTTGTGTTGGGTCGTCAGTTATATTCCATGAACGGTCTGGGTCGGGTCCTGCCATTACATTCATAAAGTAGAGGTCGTAACCAGGAGTTGCCATTACTGGTCCATGCCAACCGTGGGGGACAAGGACAACATCACCAGAGCGAACTTCGGCCAAGAGATCGAATTCGCGCTCATCAGATGAGTGACCACGAATAAAACCAATCGGATCAATCTCACCGGCTTTTGTGATTCCACGTTCGACCGCAGATTCAAAGTAATAGATCTCTTCAAGATTTGATTCAACGCCGGGAATATAAGTGTCATGTTTGTGTGCTGGTGAACCAGACCAATTACCACCAGGAACTATTACCTCTACGACTATAAAACGATCTGCTACAAGTTCTTCAGGAACGCCAAAATTATGAACTTGTCTTGAGGATGGGCCAGCGCCTCGAATAAAAACCGGAACCCGATCGGCTGGTATGAATTTTGGGGGATATGAATTCTTCGCCGGCGCTTCGGCAATAATAAATCGACCCGAACCAGTAATTTTTATTTCGGTATCAATGGATAAGTAGAGCAAATCGGTTGGGCCATGAAATACGCTTTTACGCCCAGCCAACTTGTGTGACTCGCTTTTCCCATTGACTTTAAATTCAACGGTTATTCCGGTCCCATCAAGGGGCCAAATCAAACGTTCAACATTGTCGGCCTTTATATTGAATTCTTTTGACTGCTCAAAGGATCCAACGCGCATGCCAGTATGTTTCCAGCCAGGCAACTTATCGTCGACAATTACTGACCAGTCGCCTTGGGCGAGGGATCCCTTTTTGTAAACGAAGTTCATAGGACTAGTTTTGTGGGAAACCGAGATTAATTCCACCATGGCTTGGGTCGAGCCAGCGACTTGTTATCGCTTTACCGCGGGTGAAGAAGTGAACGCCCTCAACTCCATGTGCCTTGGTATCGCCAAACAATGAATTCTTCCAACCACCAAAGGAGTAATAGGCAACTGGAACCGGAATCGGAACGTTGATACCAATCATTCCGACCTCAACTTCATTTTGGAATCGACGAGCGGCGCCGCCATCATTTGTGAAGATTGCGGTTCCATTTCCAAATGCGCCGGAGTTAATTAACTTAACTCCTTCGTCATAGCTCTTAACACGAACAATCGAAAGAACTGGACCAAAGATCTCTTCGCTGTAAACCTTTGAAGAGGTTGGGACATTGTCGATCAAAGTAGGTCCAAGCCAGAAGCCACCAGCTTCGCCATCAACCTTAATGCCACGACCATCAACAACTACTTTTGCGCCATCCTTTGTTGCAACATCGATATAACCAGCAACTTTGTCGCGGTGTTCCTTAGTAACCAGTGGACCCATATCGCAATTACGACGACCATCACCGATCTTTAATTTATCCATGCGAGTAACAATCTTTTCGATTAGCGCATCTGCTACCGGTTCGACGGCAACGACTACTGAGATAGCCATGCAACGTTCGCCAGCTGAACCAAATCCAGCATTAATTGCGGAATCGGCAACAAGTTCTAGATCCGCATCAGGAAGCACCAACATGTGGTTCTTTGCGCCACCGAGTGCTTGAACGCGCTTTCCATGCTTTGCGCCGGTTTCATATACATATTGCGCAATTGGAGTTGAACCTACGAAAGAAATTGATTGAACTTCTGGATGGGTTAATAAACCATCGACAGATTCTTTATCGCCGTTTAGTACGGTAAAGACGCCGTCGGGAAGTCCGGCTTCCTTCCAAAGTTTTGCCATCCAGATTGCAGCAGTTGGATCTTTCTCAGAAGGCTTAAGAATTACGGTGTTTCCAGCAGCGATCGCGATCGGGAAGAACCACATTGGCACCATTGCCGGGAAGTTGAATGGACTGATGATTCCAACAACACCAAGTGGTTGGCGAGTTGAGTAAACATCAACGCCGGTTGAAACATTTTCAGAGTAGAAACCCTTTAGAAGGTGGGGGATACCAACTGCGAATTCCACAACTTCTTGGCCACGAGTAATTTCACCGAGGGCATCGGAAAGAACTTTTCCATGTTCGCTTGTAATGATTTCGGCAAGTTCGCTCTTCTTATTGTTCAGTAACTCACGAAAGTTAAAGACGATGGCTTGTCGCTTTGCAAGTGACATATCGCGCCACGCTGGGAAGGCTTTGGCAGCCGATGAAATAGCGAGCTCAATCTCTTCCTTATTAGCTAAGGCAACGCGTTTAGTTTCAACACCTAACGCAGGGTCATAAACGGGAGCGGTCCGACCAGACTTACTTACATATTCAGCACCATTAATCCAGTGATTCACAACAGGTAGGTTTGACATTATTTTCTCCGCTCTCGATTAACCGTGCACTAATTTCGCTGCAGCATCAACTGCTGCAATTACATTTCCATCAGCTGGGTAAAGCAAACTGCGCCCAACCGTTAAACCGCGTACTCCAGGCAACTTCAACGCGGCTGCCCATGATGCAAAAGCCTTATCTTGATCTTTCTCTGTATCGCCACCAAGTAGAAGTGTTGGCAAGGTGGTAGCGCGCATAACTCGATCCATTTCTGGGACAACTGGAAGTTTTAACCAACTGTAAGCGCTGGAATTTCCAAGACCTTGGGTGATTGCGATCGAAAGAATTACTGCATCCGGCGACAAGTCATTTTTGATTACGCCATCAACCCACTTTGAAATAAATGGCTCTAACATGATTGGTACCTTGAGTAAGGCCGCATCATTTATTGCCTTAGCGGATGCCTCAAGAGTTGCTGCGGTACCGGCATCTTGATGATTAATTCGAATCAAATTCTTTGCAAAGTCCAAGCCTGCCTTTTTGATCGCAGCAATGTCGTAAGCGGTATAGCGATCATCCATTTCAAATGAAGCTCCACGAATGCCACCACGGTTCATTGAACCGACAACAATCTTGTTATCGAGTGCGCCAAGGAGAGCCAAATCTTCAATAATTTCAGGGGTGCCTAAAACGCCATCGACACCTGTGCGCTCTAGCGACTTAACCAATTTTTCCAATAATTCATAGCGATCGGCCATCGCGGTGGGGGCATCACCAACTGCTAGGGCGCCGCGGGCTGGGTGATCTGCCGCAACGATTAGGAGTTTTCCGTCCCCTGCAAGCAATGAGCGCTTCTTGCGATTGGCTAGTGCTTGCGCAATTTTTTCTGGTTTTTCTGCGCGGATCTGCCTCAATTTATCAAATGAGATAGTCATTATTTCAAACCACCTTTTGCATTTATTTCTGCAAGTACTTCCTCAACTTCTTGGAGTGTTGGCATCGCCGTTGAACATTCCAAACGTGTGGCAACAATTGCACCAGCAACATTTGCGAATTCCAAAATCTTACGAAGCGGCCAACCTTGGAGAAGTCCGTAGCAAAGAGCGCCACCAAAGCTATCTCCGGCGCCAAGTCCATTTACGACTTCCACCATGTATGGAGGAACTTCAACGGTTTCATCTTTTGTCTTGGCAAGCACGCCCTTTGGGCCTTGTTTAACAATTGCGAGTTGAACACCACGTTCAAGCAGCGCGTCAGCCGCACGAAGGGGTTCGGTTTCGCCGATTGCAACTTCGCATTCTTCTTTATTTCCTACAGCAATAGTTACCTTGGAAAGCGCCTTCTCAATTTCAATTGTTGCCTCTTTTGGCGTGCCCCAAAACATTGGTCTGTAATCAAGATCTAAAATTGTGTGTTCCTTGCGGCCGCGAGCATCCCATGCCGCATGATGCGCGCTTCGTGAAGGTTCTTGGGATAGTCCTGTCACAGTTGACCAATAAATTCTTGCTTCCTTTATTGCTGGTAAATCCAATTCATCAGGATTGATTACTAGATCCGGCGCCTTTGGTTCACGGTAGAAGTAGAGCGGAAAGTTATCTGGTGGAAAGATTTCACAGAAGACAACAGGTGTCGGTAGTCCAGCCACGCCTGAGACATACTTGTCACTCACATTCAAGCGCTTTAATTCCTGATGAATGTAATTTCCAAAGGGATCGTTTCCAGTACGAGTAATGATTGCGGCGTTGAGTCCGTATTTGGCCGCAGCACATGCAACGTTTGTTGCACTTCCACCTAAGAATTTTTGAAAAGTCTTAACATCTTCAAGACCAACGCCATATTGGAGGGGATAGACATCGACACTTACCCGGCCGATTGCAATTAGGTCGAAGTTACTCATGAAGGTAAATCTTCCCCCACCTCTTGATTGGAGCCCGCCAAACCGCTAGTCTTTTGGAACGGTCCAAACATTAGCACAGAGCAGAGGAAGTTCATAGATGGCAAAAGTAGCGATCACCGGATCCAATGGATTCGTTGGCGGCAACATTGCTCGAGTGCTCCAATTGGCCGGCCACGAAGTCATCGGTTTAGTCCGAAGCCCGGAGGGTTCAAAGTTACCTTGGGCAACGACTGTTACCGATCTTTCTAGTATTGATTCAATTTCAGCTTCGATTTCTGATTGCGACGCAATAGTTCATAGCGCCATTGCAAATGATTTCAATCGCTTGCAAAGAGATCGCATCTTTGCCTACGACTCTTTTGTCGAATTAACCCAAAGAGTTGTTCATGCGGCTAACCGAAATAATGTGAAGCCGATCTATATTTCCACCGGTTGGGTAATGGACGGAACTTCTCACTTTGTACCAGAGAGCGATCCAGGAAATCCGGTTAACTTTTACGGAGTTCTGAAAAGTCTTGGCGAACAGGTAATTCGTGATTTAGCTCCAGAGAATGGTGCAATTGCAAGAATCGAAGGCGTTATGGGAAAGCATCAAACAAAAGAAGATGGCCCGCGAACCCAAGATGTTGGATTTGGTTATTTCGTTACATCACTTGTCGCAGATCTTCGTGCTGGAAAAACCTTTACCGTTTTTGGTGGAGAGCGCGTAAATAAAATGACCGCTCCTTCACATGCAGCTGAATGTGGTGCAGAGATTGAACGAATTATTTCGCGAAATGCCTCCGGTACTTTTCACTTGGTTGGCGATGACGCAATCGGACGGATGGATTACGCACGTTTGGTATGTGATGTATTTGATCTTGATGCTAGTTTGCTTCGCGAGAGCGATCCTTCCGAAGAAGATCTATTCCCAGGAGCTGTGCCAGTCGATACTTCGCTTTCAAATACAGAAACCAAGAAAGCATTGGGACTTGGGGCTTTGCCACTTCGTGGTTTACTGGAATGCTTAAAAAATGAAATTGATAATGAGGAAATAACCTTTTTAACAAAGCCAGAGAAGAAGGCTTAATGAGTAATAC
>DAIOGD010000070.1:0-6167 GCA_036745395.1 Candidatus Nanopelagicaceae bacterium
CCACCAAGGATTGTTGACCCTATTTTCACGATCTCCCCAGCCTTAATTCCCTTCGATATAGCCGCCTTTGAACTTGCAGCAACAAGAGTTGCGCGGTCTGCACCCTTCGAAATAAGGACAATAACCGAATTATCAATCCGATTTTTCAATTCACCAGCAATCACTCTAAGGTCATCACCGCTCGCACCAGCTTCAACTTCAATACCAAAGTAATTTACGTCGCCAAATTTATTGACCTCATTGATTCGGCTTAAGACTGTGGCAAGTGTCTTCTGGGTCTTAAATTGCGACAGTTCTTTCTCTGTAGCCTTCATGCGCTCAAGAAGCTCTGAGATCTTCTCCGGTAATTCTTCAGGGCGGCTACCTTTAATTAAATGTGTGATCGAATTCAATAAAACGTGTTCCCGTGCCAAGAAAGAATATGCGTCGATTCCCACAAGAGCTTCAACACGTCGAACGCCTGCACCAACAGAGGATTCGCTGAGCAACTTAACTATCCCAAGTTCGCCACTTTGCTTTACGTGCGTTCCGCCGCAAAGTTCGTGAGCCCAATCGCCAACACTTACCACTCGAACTTGGTCGCCATATTTCTCACCAAAGAGCGCCATCGCACCGAGAGCCTTTGCTTCGGGTTGGGTCATAACTTGTGCTGAAACTTCGATATTATCAATCAAGAGAGAGTTAACTCGAGATTCAACATCGTTTAAAACAGATTGAGGCACTGCCCCATGAGAAGGAAAGTCGAATCGAAACCTGCCTGGCGAATTCTCTGAACCAGCTTGCGTTGCGCTCTCACCAAGTGCTTCGCGGAATGCCTTATGAACCATATGTGTTGCGGTGTGTGCACGAGATATCGCAAAACGCCTTTCGCGATCAATTTGGGCAAGTGTCTTTTCATTTGCCTTAGCTGACCCAGAAATTATTTGACCTCGGTGTACGTACAAACCTGGAACCGGGCACTGCACATCATCAATATCGATGATGCAACCATTGGTCAGAGTAATTCGACCACCGTCAGGAAGCTGTCCGCCACCTTCGGCATAAAAAGGCGTGCGATCTAAGACGATTTCTACTTCACTATCGACATCTGCTTCGTTTACCGTCTTGCCATCAATCAAAATCGCTTTCAACGTCGCCTCTGACGATAACTCATCATATCCAGTGAACTTTGTCGATCCACTTGCATCAAGGATCTTGCGATATTCACTTACATCAGTATGACCTGTCTTCTTAGCCCGAGCATCGGCCTTTGCACGATCTCTTTGCTCTTTCATTAATCGGCGGAAGCCATCCTCATCTACAGATAAACCTTGTTCTGCAGCCATCTCTAGCGTTAAATCAAAAGGAAAGCCGTAAGTGTCATGTAACTTGAAAACCGTATCGCCTGCAAGTTCAGAGTTGTTTGTCTTCTTGATCGTACTCGCCGCGGTTTCGAAAATCTGAGTACCTGACTTCAAAGTTGCAAGGAAGGATTCCTCCTCGTTAACTGAAACTGTTGTGATGCGTTCAGCATTTTCTATAAGTTCTGGATACTGCGCACCCATCGCGCCAATCGAAGCCGATACCAACTCAGCTGCAGTTGGATCTCCGGCGCCCAAAATTCGCATATTACGAATTGTTCGACGCATCATTCGGCGCAAGACATAGCCGCGCCCTTCGTTTCCTGGAAGAACCCCATCGCCAATTAGCATCATTGAAGTACGAGCATGGTCAGCAATAACTCGAAGGGCGATATCGCTCTTTTCATTTGCTCCGTATTTGACTCCGGTTAATTCGGTTGCCTTCTGCAAAATTTGCATGGTCGTATCGATTTCATAAATATTTTCAACACCCTGAAGTAGCGCTGCAGTGCGTTCTAAGCCAAGGCCAGTATCAATATTCTTCGCTGGCAGTTCGCCAAGGATTGGATAATCATCTTTGCTGGCACCTTCACCACGGACATTCTGCATGAAAACCAAATTCCAAATTTCTAAATATCGATTTTCATCTGCAACTGGTCCACCATCGACACCGTATTCCGGTCCACGATCGTAATAGATTTCAGAGCAAGGACCGCAAGGACCCGGAACACCCATTGACCAAAAATTATCAGCCATACCACGACGCTGAATTCGTTCCTTTGGAACGCCAATCACCCGATGCCAAATATCAGCAGCTTCATCATCGTTTTGGAAAACTGTTACCCATAGTTTGGATTCTGGAAAACCATAACCACCGTCTTGAATTGGTTTTGTTAAAAGTTCCCACGCCAACTTTATGGCGCCTTCTTTAAAATAATCACCGAATGAGAAGTTTCCACACATTTGGAAGAAGGAGGCGTGCCTGGTTGTTTTACCAACTTCGTCAATATCCAAAGTTCGTACACACTTTTGAACCGAAGTAGCACGTTCGAACTTCGGCTTAATTTCGCCCAAGAAATAAGGCTTAAAGGGAACCATTCCTGCGTTTACTAAAAGCAAATTAGGGTCATCAGCAATCAGAGATGCCGATGGAACGACTGTATGGGCTAAACCTAAGCTGTTGCCTGATTCAAAAAATTTTAACCAGCGCGAGCGTATCTCTGCGGAATTCACGCGCTACTCGGAGTCGGTTTTCGACTTACGTCTTGTTCTAGTTGTGCCTGAAGCACTCTTCTTTAACTTGGTCGCACCAAGAAGGGCTCCAGCGACTTTCATAATGGTCTTGTTGTTATCCAAGAAACCTTCGGTGGTATCTGCAAATTTAGTGGTGATCTTTTCCGCTGACTTAGTTATCCGATTGAACGACTCCAGTGGACCATTCACGAGCTGAACGGTAGTAGTGACCTCCTCAATAAGAGGATTTACTTCCCTCGATATAGAAGCCAAGGTAGCTTTCGCTTCATCGACCAGGCGCCCTAATCTCACTATTAAGTAAGCAATAGAAAGAGCGATTACCGCAAGCGCGCTTGCTGCAATTATTGTTGCAATTCCACCTGGACCCATATAAATATCCTACCTGACCCGCCCCGTTGAAATCTGGAAATTAGCCCCAGTCCTAGGCGTTATCCGCGTGAAACCTTGGAATTTCCACTCTTGGTTTTTGATGTTCTTGATGGGCGGCAAGTGCGGCTTGATGATAGTTTTCAATCAACGCAATGTTCTCGGCCTTTTGGTAAGGCGATCCATCTACCAACGGTCCATGTGATCCGGTCATTACGGCTGTTACATCCTCGCCTGAAATTGTTTTATAGATTTCAAGGGCATGGGCAAGTGAAAGTACTTTCGAGCGGTTTTCTTTCAAGATCTCTTCTGCTCTAGATAACAAGGTGGTTAAGTTGTTTTCAATCCGATCCGCTAAAGCTATTCGTGGATTCGCTGCAGATTCATCCTTACCTTTATTTCCTCCAGGTGCACCAACTTCATTTCGCCGATTGGAAGCATGAGAGGAAATTGTTGAACCCATCCCCCAATGACCTTCCATGAAACTCGCAATCGTGGTGGCACTTTCCAAATCTCCAGAAACACCGGAAGAGTTATCTCCGGCAAAGAACATTCTTTCACCAGCAAGTGATGCAAGCGAGACCAAAATATCCGCTTCGTATTCCGTACGCCAACGAGTAAATTGATCATCTGGTGGAATACTCGCAACCATACCTAGATAATCCGAACCCTTTTCAATCGTTGCCAGATCAATAGACATGTGGGCGCGAACCAAATAGGCCATGACGCCATGACAAGCTTCATGTACCGCAACAGCATGACGTTCGCGCTCTATATATTCAACATCTTCCGCCGGTCCAAGGTCCTTCAATTGCTTGGCTTTAATAACGTCGGTCCAAGTAATTGAAGTTCGACCGTTACGAATCGCCATAATCAAGGCCTCGTTGATCGTATCTTTGATTGTTGCGCCCGTCGCATAAGGAGTGATCGTTGCCAACTTATCAATCTCCTCCGAGGTTAACGAATGAGAAACTTTCGCGAGATAACCCTCGTAAGTTCTAATTCGACCGGCCTTGCTTGGATAACCAACGCGATACATTCGATCGATTCGACCTGGACGTAAGAGCGCTTCATCCAGCGCTTCCGGCATGTTCGTTGCCATCACAACCAGAATTCGATACTTCGGTGGATTCTTAGGACGCATTCCTAAGGTTCGGCGAACAACTCTGTTAAAAAATCCTCGCGGTTTCTTCAAACCTGATAACTCGGTAAGTAGCGCTTGAAGTGTTCCCATTCCGCCGCCACCAGCACCCATCGCACTATTAGCTACAAAGCTCTCTCTAAAGAGCAAACTCTTAGTGTTTTCAGATAGATACTCGCCGCCGTGACAATTTGTTCCATATGCGGCGCTCTGCGAGATTGTCATACGTCCGGCTGAAGTTCCGCCTACCGCTATTCCGCGATTTCCAAGTGAATCTGCCTCGTCGAAAAAGACAACAACGCCACCGTAACGCAACGCTAATTTACGTAGTTTTCTAAAAAGTGATTTAACTTTTAAAACACCAACGCCAAAGAACATATTGTTAAATGCACCTGGATCAACAAATACGAACGGCTTTCCGGTTTCTCCGGCCATTGATTCAGCCATGAGAGTTTTTCCGGTTCCAGGAGGGCCCCAAAGCAAAATTCCACCTGGAACATATCCACCGTGTTCTTCAATTGTTTCCGGTGACTCCAAGAACATTAAATTTTCGCGAATTCTCGCCAATACATGGTCTTGTCCCCATACATCGGAAAATCTGGTTCGAATATCATCAGGAAAATAGGTATCGATTCCGCCGCGGCTTAAGAACCAAAACATCGCAAAAAATTGGATAAGAATAAAAACCACCGCGAATGCAAGTTGTCCAAGCGTTGGAAGCGCGCTCCATAGCGCCTTAGGTGCAAGGAAGAGCGCTTTAACCGGCGTCTCCTTATAGATAGCTCCGAGAACTACCGCCAAAAGAACTACTAAAAGTGCGCCCTTGATAACCCGACTTAAGCGGTAGCGATTCCAATCACTTATCTTGTGAATTAACTTGTCGGCCGAAGAAAAATATCGCTGCCAAAAGCCATGATAAGGCGCAAGAATCTCAGACAAAGCAAAGTGAAGTTGGCGAACAATTTCAATTCCGAAGAGAAGAAATAGCCACCAACGCGTCTTGGAAATCTGGATTAAGCCGTCGCTAAATGAAAGAAGTGGGTTATCGGCAAGCGCCGCCCAGACAAGGACTAGATATACCGCCGCAAAGAGAATCAGGAATTTGGTTCGGTCGAATGCCGACAAGTGAACTCGTACTTTTCGATCACTATCTCTGAGTCGATTTTGATCGGTCATTGGATTCCCTTTACTGTGAAGGAGTGCGCTAGTTTGCTAATTAAGGCTGAATTCTTTTCATAATAATCTGTTCGAGCACGAATTAAGAGGACATAGATCGCGCTTCTGTCGGTCGAAACTATCGCCGTTTGATCGATCGTTTGCGAAATTCCGTCGCTACCTCTTGCTTTGAAGATCGTTTCAACTCCCCGGCCGCCTGATTGGACCACTTCCAAATCATCAAGAAGTTCAAAGGCAGATGAGGTGACCGGCGCATTTATCCAAGTGGTAACCGGAAAAACTAGATCACGAAGCCAGTTGTAAGAGACGGCATTCATCTCATCCCCAGTAAGGCCTCTTACTCTTGCGTAGGCAATTACTGAGGAGGGAGCATTTAAAGATAAAACGTCGTTCGCTGTGATGTGATTTGGTGAGTACGCAGATTCGTACATAACCGCTTGAAGCCTGGTCTGTGTAGTTGCACTCTTAGAAGTTGCTTGTAGGTCATGCAGTTGTTTTTGTGAAACATTTTGCCAACCATTAGGAACTGTGAAATAGACGCCAGCCTTCTTATCCCCGGCGTAAATTTTGGATTGTGAGCAAGCGGTTAGTCCGAGAATGGAAGTTCCAAGGAGGAAAATCGCAACTAATTTTCGGAACATAGTTGCCGATTCTGCCTCATTTACTTGGATTTAGCAGTCTCCAATTTTGCCTTTTCCGGATCGAAATCGACAGCAGCTTCTTTTCGTTGCGCCGCAGTGATTGGTGTTGGAGCTCCAGTTAATGGATCACCGCCACTGGCTGTCTTAGGAAAGGCAATAACTTCTCGAATTGAATCCGCCCCTGCAAGTAAGGCGCATAGACGATCAAGACCAAGGGCGATTCCACCATGTGGTGGCGGACCATAATTG
>DAIOGD010000071.1:0-3520 GCA_036745395.1 Candidatus Nanopelagicaceae bacterium
TGGATGACATCATCTGGTTGCATTGAAAGAGCTTTTGTTGAAGCTTTATATCCACCAGCACGGGTATAACCATCAATAGTGAAAGAGTCTTTATCGTTCCAGTTTGCAGAGAGAACTGGTTGTAACTTAGTCATAACTAGTTAGCCCCCTTAGATTTATTTGCAATATTTAAACCGCGAAGTGATGCTTCGCCGGCTTGAACGCCTTCGTTTGCAAGTCCATCGTTTAATCCAGCAAGAACCGCTGAATTTTCTTTCCAAGTACGCAATTTATTAGGACCGCGTGTTGGGGCTGGTGGATTTCCAGCGCGGGCGGCATCAACTAAATCTTTTACGCTTTGCGGGGTTTGGTTGTCGTAAAACTCCCAGTTGACCATCACAACGGGTGCGTAATCGCAGGCCGCGTTGCATTCGATTCTTTCTAATGAAACTTTGCCATCTTTAGTTGTTTCGTGATTTTCAATTCCAAGGTGATCGGTTAAGGATTTATAAATTTCATCCCCACCCATAACGGCGCACAAGGTATTGATGCATACGCCAACGTGATACTCGCCGGCTGGCTCAGTGCGATACTGGGTGTAGAAAGTTGAGACTGCAGTTACTTCGGCAGTTTCTAGATTTAGTTTTTCGGCAATCTTTTCAATTCCACGTGGCGTTACATAACCATCTAACGCTTGCACATAGTGAAGCAATGGCATGATCGCAGAACGAGAACGTGGATAACGGGCAATGATCTTGTCCATAATCGCAAGTTGTTCGGTTGAAAATTCCATTAGCGATCTACCCCACCCATCACTGGATCAATTGAAGCAATAGCGCCAATAATGTCGGCGATCATTCCGCCTTCAGACATTGCTGCGGTTGCTTGCAGATTATTGAAAGATGGTTCGCGGAAATGAACGCGGTATGGCCGGGTTCCACCATCTGAAACTAAGTGAACACCAACTTCGCCACGTGGTGACTCGATCGGAACATATGCCTGACCGGCCGGAACGCGAAAACCTTCGGTAACAATCTTGAAGTGGTGAATTAAAGCTTCCATCGATTCGCCCATGATCTCGCGAATATGTTCTAAGGAATTTCCTTGGCCGTCGCTTCCAATTGAAAGTTGGGATGGCCATGCAATCTTCTTATCTTCAACCATTACTGGTTGACCTTCCGACTTATCTAACTTGTCACAAGCTTGTTCAATGATACGAAGTGATTGTTCGAGTTCGGCCATGCGAATTAAGAAGCGACCATAAACATCACAACTATCGTTGGTGATTACATCAAATTCGTAATTCTCATATCCGCAATATGGTTGGGTCTTACGTAGATCCCAAGGAAGACCGGTTGAGCGAAGTACTGGGCCAGTTATGCCTAGAGTCGTGCAACCAGCAAGATCTAAGTAACCAATGTTTTGGGTGCGCTTCATCCAGATTGTGTTGCCAACCAACAACTTTTCGTTGTCCTTAAAGTTATGGCGAAGCTTCTTTACGGTTTCACGAATTTCGGCAGTAGCGCCCTTTGGGAGATCTTGGGCAACTCCACCTGGGCGGATGTAGGCCATATTCATGCGAAGGCCGCTAATTAGTTCAAATATATCCAGAACCATTTCGCGTTCCCGGAAGGCAAAGATCATTGGTGACAGAGCGCCAAGTTCGAGTGCTCCAGTACCAAGTGCAACCATGTGTGAAGAGATGCGATTTAGTTCCATCATCAAAACGCGAATTTCACTCGCGCGTTCTGGAATTTGATCGGTAATTCCAAGTAGTCGCTCTAAGGATAAGCAATAAGCGGTTTCATTAAAGATCGGTGCTAAATAATCCATTCGGGTTACATAAGTAACGCCTTGGGTCCAAGTGCGGTATTCGCAATTTTTTTCAATTCCAGTGTGGAGATAACCAATTCCCGCGCGAGCTTCGGTGATTGTTTCGCCTTCAAGTTCGAGAACCAGACGAAGTACACCGTGAGTTGATGGGTGTTGTGGTCCCATATTTACAACTACGCGTTCTTCTTTAGTTTGACCGATCTCAGTTACTAATGAATCCCAGTCGCCACCAGTTACGGCATAGACGCGACCTTCGGTGGTTTCTTGCGAGGGCGCGTAAGTATCGTTATTAAATGTTGTCATCGATATGACCTGCGTTCAGAAGGTGCCGGAACAGTTGCGCCTTTGTATTCAATTGGAATTCCACCAAGCGGATAATCTTTTCGTTGCGGATGTCCTGGCCAATCATCTGGCATCAAAATTCTGGTTAAACCTGGATGGCCATCAAAGATAATCCCAAACATGTCAAAAGTTTCACGTTCGTGCCAATTGTTTCCGCCCCAAACTTCAACGAGTGAAGGAATGTGCGGATTAGTTTCCGGAACACTTACTTCCAAACGAATACGGCGATTATGAGTGATTGAAAGTAGTGGATAAACAGCATGAAATTCTCGGCCAGCATCTTGCGGATAGTGAACCCCACTAACCCCCATGCACATTTCAAAACGAAGTGATGGCGTATCGCGAAGTTTGCGAGCAACTTCAACCAATCGAGCAGTCTTGATATGAAGTGTTAATTCACCATGATCGACAACCACGCGTTCAATGGCATCGTTAAATTCCGGATAAGCACGTTCTAATTCATCGGCAACTTCATCGAAGTAGCTACCGTATGGTCGCTCTGCCGAACCAGGAGAAACGGTTTTGCGAACTAGGCCACCAAAGCCAGAGGTGTCACCACTTCCATGAACCCCGAAAAGACCCTGATCTTGGCTCATGCAAGAAGACCCTTAAGTTGATGAGTTGGCTTTGCAGCGAGCGCAGCTGCTTCAACTTCGCGAATTACTTTTTCGCGATTTACGCCAAGTTTTTCATCATCAATTAGTGAATGTAATTTCAAAATTGCATCGATTAACATTTCTGGACGTGGTGGACAACCAGGTAGGTAAATATCTACTGGAACAACGTGATCAACGCCTTGAACGATTGCATAGTTATTAAACATGCCGCCAGAAGAGGCGCAAGCACCCATTGAGATAACCCACTTTGGTGCTGCCATTTGATCGTAAATTTGGCGAAGCACTGGTGCCATCTTGTTTGATACGCGACCGGCCACAATCATCAAATCTGCTTGCCGTGGTGAAGCGCGAAAGACTTCCATTCCAAATCTTGCAGCATCGTGGCGACCGCCACCAAATGCCATCATCTCAATTGCGCAACAAGCTAAACCAAAGGTTGCTGGCCACAAGGAACCACTTCGCATATAACCAGCTAGTTTTTCAACTGTGGTTAGTGCAAACCCGCTAGGTAAGTTCTCTTCTAGGCCCATGGCTTACTCCCATTCCAATCCACCGCGACGCCAGACATAGGCGTAGGCGACAAATACGGTTGCGATGAAGATGATCATTTCAATTAGACCAAACAAACCAAGTTGGTCAAAAGAAACTGCCCATGGATATAAAAAGACAATTTCGATATCAAAAACAATAAAGAGCATTGCAGTTAAAAAATATTTAACTGGAAATCTTCCACCGCTTGCTGCTTGTGG
>DAIOGD010000071.1:3620-6014 GCA_036745395.1 Candidatus Nanopelagicaceae bacterium
CGTGCAACGCCGTCGAACATAGCCGATACTTCCTCTGGCTCTTTGCCTAGATCAGCTCTACTCACGCGTATATTCTTATGGGAGTAGGCTCGGACTACAAATCGAAGTGCAGATCTGAAGGGTAGAAATAGATGTCCCAAATTAATCACACGTACACACTAAGCAGCGCAGTTCTACCGCGTTCTACTGCTGTTACGAAATTAAGTTTGGTTCTATTCGGAACGCTCTTTTTGGGAGTTATGGCCCAGATCTCCTTCCCAATTCCTGGCTCACCAGTTCCAGTTACTGGACAAACCCTCGCGGTCCTTCTTTTAGGAACTGCTTACGGTGCAACCCTGGGATTCACAACTTTTGCCTTCTATTTATTAATGGGTATCGCAGGCGCTCCATTATTCGCTTCGGGATCACATGGTTTAGTAAAAGTTACCGGCGCAACCGGTGGCTATTTAATTGGAATGTTGCTCGCTTCTGCCGTTATTGGCGCACTTGCAGGGCGTAAGTGGGATCAACGAATTCGCACCGCAATCCCAACCATGATCCTTGGAAATGCAATTGTCTTTACCTTCGGAGTTTTCTGGTTGCACCATGTTTCTGGCCAATCTTGGAGCTGGGCGCTAGCCAAGGGATTCACACCATTCTTACTTGGCGAATTCTTTAAGATTGCGATTGCAAGTACGGCGCTGCCAACAATCTGGCGATTTGTCGCAAAGCGCTAATTAGAAATTAAATGCCGCAAACAGTTACCACCGAACTCCTTGGTGAGCATCCGAAACTTCATTTAATTGAGATTGAAGGAATCAAAGATGCGCAAGTTTCGAATTCCTGGATTCGTTCCGGTGATGGCCTAATTGGTTTTGGTGAATGGAAGAGCACTGTTGTTCGCGGCGAAAATAGATTTAGCGATGCCAGAAAATGGTGGCAAGAACAATTAGCTTCCCTAAAGATTCAAAATAACGTTCATGGGGTTGGAACCGGGCCAATTTTATTTAGCTCATTCTCCTTTGATGAAGCGATGGAATCTAGATTAGTTATTCCAAAGATAATTGTTGGGCAAAAAGGCGGAAAATCTTGGATCACTTGGATTGGCGACGAAGCCCAGCCTGCTCTCAAAGAGATGACTGCAATTCCAAAATCTGGCGCTATTGAATTTAGCCAAGGATCACTTAGTGACACCGAATGGAAGGCTCGAGTAGCGATAGCAATTAATAAGATTAAAAATAGTGAACTAGATAAAGTAGTTTTGGCCCGTGATTTGATCGGAAAGTCCAACCAAGATATTTCCAAGCAAGCTCTGATCAATTCACTAATCGAGAATTACCCAACAACGTGGGTTTTCTTGGTTTCAAATTTAATTGGTGCCACGCCAGAACTCCTCGTTCGATTGAGTAAATCTTTAGTTACTTCTCGGGTCTTGGCCGGGACTATCAAAATGACCGGCAATGAAGCGCAAGATCTGGCACTTGCTGCCTCGCTTGCGAAGTCTTCAAAGGATTTAGAAGAACATGAATATGCCGTTCGATCCGTTGCAGATGCCCTTGCGCCATATTGCTCCTCAACAAATGTGCCGGAAGCGCCATTCGTATTACACCTAGCCAATGTCATGCACCTTGCGACAGATGTGACCGGCGTTGTAAACGATTCAGTGACTCCGGTAGATATCTTTACTATTATTAGTTCGCTCCACCCATCAGCTGCGGTTTGTGGAACTCCAACCAGCAAGGCAAAGCAAGTCATCGATGAATTGGAAGGTATGAACCGCGGACGCTATGCCGGTCCCGTCGGTTGGATCGATGCGCACAACGATGGTGAAATTGGTATTGCGCTTAGGACGGGCCAAATTTCTGATGATTCAAAGTCGATACAAATTTATGCCGGTTGTGGGATTGTTGCAGGATCGGATCCCGAGGCCGAACTTGAAGAGAGTCAGGCTAAGTTAAAGCCGATGCGCAGAGCGCTGGAAACCAATTCGTAGTAACTCTTTAAATTCTTAGCGTTACTCTCGCGATTTGGAACCTCTACGATGACAAACTTAATTCCAGAATTATCGTGAACAATTTCGCGCGCTAAATCCGATTGTGATTTAACTTTGGTGCATTTAATTCCAAAACCTGAAATGATCCGAGCAAGATCTTGATTTTGTGGGGTTCCAAAAACCTTTTCAAATCCGTTAACCCCAGCTTGTGGCAAGGTTGAAAATATTCCACCGCCATTATTATCAATTAGAAAGATTGTTAAATTTGAATCAGGCAGATTAACCAGAGCCGATAAATCATGTAGAAAAGTTAGATCCCCGATGACCGCAAAGGTATTTTTAAATTGGGTGGAAATCCCAAAAATTGTTGAAAGATTTCCATCGATTCCAGCTAATCCCCGATTAGCAAAAACTTCTAAGCC
>DAIOGD010000072.1:0-5615 GCA_036745395.1 Candidatus Nanopelagicaceae bacterium
ATACAAATCAAGTATTGATGATCCATCGATAGACCCAAAGAGTAATACGGAGAAAATTTTGGAGCGAATGAAGGTAACGCGCGCTGCAGAAATTGAACGCGGCTTAACTTTAACTGGACCTCATCGCGATGATTTGTTATTACACCTTGGCGATCATTTAGTTAAAGGTTATGCCAGCCACGGCGAATCGTGGTCGATAGCTCTAAGTTTGAAACTGGCGACTTACAAATTATTAGAGAACGATGGCCTAAAACCAATTCTGATTTTGGATGATGTTTTCTCCGAACTAGACGAGGAACGCCGAATTCATTTGATCGAATTAGCAAAAGATGCGGAGCAAACATTTATTACGGTCGCGGTTGAGAATGATTTGCCAAAAGAACTAAAAGGAAATCGCTATCAAGTTAAGTCGGGTAGCGTCACAAAGGTGTCTAACTAATGGCTCGAGATTTAGCGCGCGAACTTTACAAAGCATTTCGTAATCAACCGCGCCGCAGCCGAAGCTCAAATATTGATGAAAGCAATGAGAGTCGGGCAAAGGTTGATGATCCGCAAAAATTTAGCGACGTGCTTGGAGAATTAATTGTTAAGCGCGATTGGCGTCAAGGATTAGCCGAAGGAAATATATTTACCGACTGGGCAAAAATTGTTGGTGATGAAATTGCAACACATTGTTCGCCAATCTCATTAGTTGATGGCGAGTTAACAATTCAGAGCACATCAACTGCGTGGGCAACGCAGCTTGGTCTGATTCAGCAAGACCTAATAAAAACAATTTCTGCATGTGCACCTGGCGCCTTAGTAGAAACGCTTCGCATCCTTGGGCCCAATGCGCCAAGTTGGAAGAAGGGGCTTCGCACCGTTCGAAATGGCCGCGGTCCTAGAGATACCTACGGCTAAGCGGTAAAAACCTGCCATTTATCCCCACAAGGGCCGTAATGGCTGGCTCACAAACCCTGGATTGACTAGGATGAAGCCCTTGCAAGTCGTGAAAACGGCGCAGAATCGGTTCTGCAGGGGTTTTCCTACTTAATGAGGCGGAGGTTTGGTTTTGAGCACAAATACTTATGACGCCTCCAATATCACCGTCCTTGAAGGACTCGATGCCGTTCGCAAGCGCCCCGGAATGTATATCGGTTCCACCGGCGAACGCGGATTACATCATTTAGTTTATGAAGTCGTAGATAACTCAGTTGATGAAGCTCTCGCTGGTTATTGCGATGAAATCAATATTACTTTGCTCGCCGATGGTGGACTTCGCTGCGTTGATAACGGTCGTGGAATCCCCGTCGATATTCACCCGGTTGAAAAGAAGCCCGCGCTAGAAGTTGTTCTTACAGTTCTACACGCAGGCGGGAAGTTCGGCGATGGCGGCTATTCCGTTTCTGGTGGTTTGCACGGTGTAGGTATCTCGGTTGTGAATGCGTTAAGTACTGATCTATCAGTTGAAGTACAACGCGATGGTTTCCATTGGTATCAAGATTACAAATTAGGTGTTCCGCAAGCCCCGGTTCGCAAAGGTGAACCGACCACGGGTCTTGGAACAACTGTAACTTTCTGGCCATCTGCGGAAATTTTTGAAACCACCGATTTCTCGTTTGAAGTTCTCTCAACTCGTTTCCGCGAAATGGCATTCTTAAATAAGGGTCTAACACTTTCCCTAAAGGACGAACGCCCAGGGCACGTAGATGAAAAGGGCGAACAGCTTTCGGTTCGCTACCACTACGAGGGCGGAATCATCGATTTCGTTAAGCACCTAAATCAATCAAAGGGTGAACAACACAAATCAATTATCGCTTTCACAAATGAAGACACTAAGCACAAGATGAGTCTTGAAGTTGCGATGCAATGGAATACCGGCTTTTCTGAATCGGTTTACACCTTCGCAAATACCATTCACACCCACGAAGGCGGAACCCACGAAGAAGGTTTTCGAACCGCGCTTACCTCGGTTGTAAATAAGTTTGGTGAAGAGTGGGGCTTTATTCGCAAGAAGGAAGATCGTTTAACTGGCGATGATATTCGCGAAGGTTTAACTGCAATTGTTTCAATCAAAATTGGCGAACCACAATTCGAAGGACAGACCAAGACCAAACTTGGAAATACCGAAGCGAAATCTTTTACGCAAAAATCAATGAACGATGCGTTGACGCAATGGTTTGAAAAAAATCCAAGTGAAGGAAAAGACATTGTTCGAAAGAGCATTGATGCAGCAGCAGCGCGCGTAGCGGCCCGTAAAGCCCGCGACTTGTCTCGAAATCGAAAAGGATTACTTGAAGGCCGTGGCATGCCAGGAAAGTTGGCGGATTGCCAATGGACCGAACCAGAAAAGTGCGAGCTATACATTGTTGAAGGTGATTCAGCGGGCGGCTCAACGAAGGGCGGCCGCGATTCACGTTATCAAGCTGTTCTTCCAATTCGCGGAAAGATTCTCAACGTTGAGAAGGCACGTATCGATCGCGTGCTTCAAAATAATGAAGTTCAATCTTTAATTACTGCACTCGGTACCGGTATCCATGATGATTTCGATATTGCAAAGCTTCGCTATCACAAGATCATCTTGATGGCCGATGCCGATGTCGATGGTCAACACATTCGTACCTTGTTACTAACTTTGTTATTTAGATTTATGCGCCCGCTAATTGAAAATGGCTTTGTTTATCTAGCCCAACCACCGCTTTACAAATTGAAGTGGGGCGGCAAAGAACCCGTCCAATACGCATTCTCGGATCGCGAACGAGATGGTTTTATTCAAATTGGTTTAGATGCTGGAAAGCGTTTACCAAAAGATGACGGTATTCAACGCTTCAAAGGTTTGGGCGAAATGCCTGCGAAGGAACTTTGGGATACAACGATGGATCCAGCTCACCGAGTTCTAATTCAAGTAACTCTGGAAGATGCCGCAGCAGCCGATGATCTATTCTCAGTTCTAATGGGTGAAGATGTTGAACTTCGCCGTAACTTCATTCAACGAAATGCTAAAGACGTTCGGTTCTTGGATATCTAATGGCTGAAAATATGAACGAAGATAAGACGCTTCCACACGATCGCATCGAATCGGTCGATCTCCAAGTGGAGATGGCGCGCTCTTATTTGGATTATGCAATGTCGGTCATTGTTGGCCGCGCGCTTCCTGATATTCGTGATGGTTTGAAACCAGTTCACCGCCGCGTTCTTTATGCAATGTATGACGCTGGTTATCGACCAGATAAGGGTTATTACAAATCTTCTCGCATCGTCGGAGATGTCATGGGTAACTATCACCCACATGGTGACACCGCGATTTACGACGCAGTAGTTCGTCTCGCACAATTCTGGTCACTTCGTTATCCATTAATCGATGGAAACGGAAACTTTGGTTCACCAGGTAACGACCCAGCTGCGGCAATGCGTTACACCGAAGCTCGCTTAGCACCTCTCGCAATGGAGATGATGCGCGATATCGATGAAGATACCGTCGACTTTATTCCAAACTATGACGGCCGTTCACAAGAACCTGTCGTACTTCCTTCCCGCTTTCCAAACTTATTAGTTAATGGTTCGGCCGGTATTGCAGTTGGTATGGCAACAAATATTCCGCCACACAATCTAAATGAAGTTGTTGAGGGCGTTGTTTGGTCACTCGAAAACCCAGATGCTGATCCAAAGGATCTGCTCGAAAAATTATTAACAATTGTTAAGGGTCCAGATTTCCCAACCAAGGCGCTAATCGTTGGTCGTCAAGGAATTGAAGATGCCTATCGAACTGGCCGCGGTTCAATCATTATGCGCGCCGTTGTTGAAATCGAAGAGATTAATAAGCGCACCTGTCTAGTTGTCACCGAACTTCCATATCAAGTAAACCCAGATAACTTGGCGTTAAAAATTGCTGAATTAGTTAAAGATGGAAAGATCAAAGGAATTGCCGATGTTCGTGATGAAGGAAACGAACGTCTTGGCCAACGTCTAGTAATTGTTCTGAGAAATGATGCCACGCCAAAGGTTGTACTGAACAATCTTTACAAGCACACCCAATTACAAGATTCTTTCGGTGCAAATATGTTGGCCCTTGTCGATGGCGTGCCACGCACACTTCGAATTGATGAATTTATTCGTTATTACATCGAACACCAGATCGAAGTAATTGTTCGTCGCACGAAATACCGTTTGCAAGAGCGCGAAAAGCGCGCCCATATTCTGCGCGGTTACCTAAAGGCGCTAGATGCCCTTGATGCTGTTATTGCTCTCATCCGTGCTTCAAAGACACCGGAAGAGGCCCGCACCGGATTGATGAAACTTCTCGATGTTGATGAGATTCAGGCAAATGCAATTTTGGATATGCAATTACGCCGCATCGCAGCACTTGAGCGCCAGAAGATTAATGATGAGTATGAAGGCTTGATGGCAGAAATTACTGAACTAAATACCATTCTGGCTTCAGAAGCTAAGCAACGCGAGATCATCAAAGTTGAATTACAAGAATTAACCGCGAAATATGGCAACGAACGCCGCACCCAGATTATTGCGGGAGATACCGATTTATCGGTTGAAGATTTAATTCCAGATCAAGATGTAGTTGTAACAATTACAAAAACTGGTTACTCCAAGCGCACTAAGGCCGATCTATATCGTTCACAACGACGTGGTGGTAAAGGCGTAAAGGGCGCAGCTCTAAAGCAAGATGACCTAGTTGAACATTTCTTTGTTGCCTCAACCCACGATTGGTTGCTCTTCTTCACCAATAAGGGTCGGGTCTATCGCGCAAAGGTTCACGAACTTCCTGATGCTGGCCGCGATGCCCGCGGACAACACGTAGCAAACCTCTTGGCATTCAAACCAGATGAAGCTATTGCCCAAGTAATTGCTGTCAAGAATTATGAGTCACATCCATATTTAGCAATTGCAACTCGTGGTGGAATTGTTAAGAAGTCACCACTAGTTGAATATGACTCACCTCGCGCCGGCGGATTGATCGCAATTAATCTAAAGGAAGGCGATGAAGTAGTTTCTGCCGCGCTCGTTAGCGATAAGGATGAATTACTTCTGGTTTCTAAGAATGGAATGTCACTTCGATTTGCAACATCCGAAGAATCAATTCGTTCGATGGGTCGTTCAACTTCAGGCGTAATCGGAATGAAATTTAGATCTGGCGATCAACTATTAACAATGGCAGCGATTACCGATCTTTCAGCGCCAAAGTTTGTTCTAACCGCAACCGATGGTGGCTTTGCAAAGCGAACTTCAATTGAAGAGTATCGCCCACAGGGCCGCGGTGGTCTTGGTGTTAAAGCAGCAAAGATCGATGAAGATTCGCGCGGCGTTCTTGTTGGTGCGATGATCGTTGAAGAGGGCGATGAGATTCTTGCCATCACTTCTGGTGGAGTTGTAATTAGAACTGCTTGTTCTGAAATTCGCGAGACAAGTCGAGATACTTTGGGTGTTCGACTTGTTAACTTGGATGAGGGAATTAGCGTCGTCTCAATTACCCAGGTAAAAGACGAAGCCGAAATAGCCTGAATCAAGTAGTTACATACGGCGCTTTGCGCCTATGCCTCATAGTCGGGTAGCCTTCACCAGCGTTTGGGCCTATAGCTCAGCCTGGTTAGAGCGCTTCCCTGATAAGGAAGAGGTCGGTG
>DAIOGD010000073.1:0-5548 GCA_036745395.1 Candidatus Nanopelagicaceae bacterium
AAAAACAATGCCAATCTCCTCACCAAACTTTGTTAGCGCATCCATGATCTTGCGATCTGCCCCTGAAATCATTGCGCCATAACGAGCGCTTGCTGATAAAAGTGAGGCGGTCTTATCGGCGATCACATTAATGTAGTGATCCAAAGGTGAAAGCCCGGCACTACTTCCCTGGGTTTCGGTGATCTGACCAATAACAAGACGTTCGAATGTAAGTGCCTGTAGGCGAACTGCTTCCGGTCCCAAATCAGCAAGCAATTGTGATGTTTTTGCGAATAGATAATCACCAGTCAAGATTGCAACGGTGTTATTCCAACGCTTATTGGCACTTTCTACACCGCGTCGAAGTGGTGCCTCATCCATAACATCATCGTGATAGAGAGTTCCAAGGTGGGTTAATTCGCATACAACGGCAGCTTCGATCAAGCCGGGTGCCTTTGGATTTCCAAATTGTGATGCAAGTAAAACCATAAGTGGGCGAAGTCGTTTTCCACCAGCATCTACTAAATGGCGGGATGTTTCAATTACAAGTGGGTACTTACCTTCGATTGATTCTCGAATGAAGGCCTCAACCTTGACCATGCCTTCTAATAAATCTTTTTCTAACCCAGGATCTAGGTTAGGAATTCCGATTTGCACCATTAACGGATAAAGGTTGCGAAGGTTTGGGCTGAGTTAAGAATTATTGATGGATAAACACCAAGAACAATTGTCACTGCAACACAGATTGCAATTGCCAGGCGGGTAAGAATCGATGGGATAACCACAGTCAAGGTGTCGTTTTTAACTTCGCCAAAGAAAAGCGTAAGAATGATTTTTAGATAGAAGAAGAGCGCCACCGCTGAAGTGAGAACGCCAAATACAACTAGGTTTATATTTCCAGCGTTGTACGAAGCAGTGAAGACCGTAAACTTCCCAATAAAGCCAGCTGTTAGTGGAATTCCACCAAAGCTAAGTAAGAATAATGAGAAAGCTCCAGCAACCAAGGGTGATCGTTTCCCAAGACCAGACCAGCGATTTAAATCGGTGATCTCGCCAGATGAATCGCGAACCAAAGTGATAATTGCAAAGGCTCCAAGGGTGGCAAACCCGTAGGCAATGAAATAGAAGAGGGCTGCGCTAAGACCATCATGGCTTAAGGCAATGACTGAGATCATGATGAAGCCAGCATGCGTGATCGATGAAAATGCCAGAGTGCGCTTTACGTCGCGTTGAACAATTGCAGCTATTGCGCCAAAGACCATTGTGATGACAGCGATGGTTGAGAAGATTATTCGCCAACTCCATTGCGCATCATTAAAGCCAACGTAGAAAATTCGAAGCATCGCACCGAAGGCGGCAGCCTTTGTACATGCAGCCATGAATCCAGTTATTGGAGTTGGTGCACCTTGATACACATCCGGCGTCCATGAATGGAATGGAACTGCGCCAACTTTGAATAGGAGGCCGACCGAAACAAAGATCAGACCGATTAACAAGAAGACGCTGTTGGCTCCTGATGAGTGAATTCCATCAGCGATGCCAGAGAGTGAAAGCGAACCGGAATAGCCATACAAGAAGGCGGCGCCAAATAGGAAGAAGGCCGAGGAGAAAGCTCCAAGCAAGAAGTATTTAAGTGCCGCTTCTTGGGAAAGCAATCTACGGCGACGTGACAAACCAGCCATTAAGTAAAGCGGAAGTGAAAGCACTTCCAGTGCCACAAATAAAGTTATGAAGTCAGTAGCTACCGGGAATAGCAACATTCCTGCAATTGCAAATAGTGTAAGCGGGAAAACTTCGGTTTGCTGGCGTCCGGCTGCGATTGCGCTTGCTTCTTCCGTGGAACCTGGAATCGAAGAAGCTTGAGCTGTGAAGTTATCAGTATCGGCAATCAATAAGAGTCCAACAAAAGAAAGTGCCAGGATGATTAATTGGATATAAATTCCAGCGCCATCCATCGATACCGAGTTAACAGCTGCGGTATTTGATGTCTGGGTACGAACTCGAATTAATTGAACAAATGCAGCCACGACAGCAAGAAGTGCAATCGAAACTTGCAGACGTGAGCGGTAAGCCTTGCCGACAAATGCTTCAACTAGAACGCCTAAAAGCGCTCCCCCGAGAACAATCAGGATCGGCGCTAAGAGTGCGTAATTTAGATGCGGAGCGGTAAGCATTATTTACCTGCCTTAATGTCTGGATCCGTAACCCCGATTTGGTTCATCACCGAAAGGGTTGCCACGTTTAGTGGATGCAGGATTGGCTTAGGGAAAAATCCGAAGATAACCAAAATCGCAATAACTGGTGCGATCGCAATCTTTTCTCGAAGATTCAAATCAAGCATTCCCTCGTTGCCACTCTTAACTTCGCCGTGAAGCGAACGCTGGACGACAAGTAGAACATAAAGCGCGGCAAGCACGATTCCAGTAGTCGCAAAGATTGCAGCAACTGGATACTTAGCAAATGAACCAATCAGCACTAAGAATTCACTAATAAAGCTAGAAAGTCCTGGAAGTGCGAGAGCTGAAAGTCCTGCGATAAAGAAGCACCAAGCAAGGACTGGAACTACTCGTTGCAATCCACCTAGGTCTTCGATCTGTGAGGAGCCACGACGCTTAACAATCCAACCGGCTGTTAGGAATAGCGCGGCAGTCGAAATTCCGTGATTGATCATGTAGAAAGTTGCACCAGAAATTCCTTGAGATGTAAGTGCAAAAATTCCAAGGGTTATGAATCCGAAGTGCGAGATCGAGGTAAACGCGATCAAAGAATTAATATCTTTCTGGCCGATTGCCAAGATTGCGCCATAAAGAATTGAAATTACGGCTAGCGCAATTATCCAAGGAGCAAAGGTCTTTGTTGCACCTGGGAAAAGCGCCAAACAAAAACGGATCATTCCGTAAGTTCCGACCTTGTCTAGGATTCCAAGTAGAAGCGTTGATGTTCCAGCGGTTGCAGACTTTGCTGCACCAGGCAACCAAGTATGGAATGGCCAAAGCGGTGCTTTAATCGCAAAGGCGATGAAGAATCCTAGGAATAGCCAATTCTGAGTTGATTGATCAATAGTTAATTTTGAAAGTTCAGTTACATCAAAAGTGCCACCAGTTTGATTTACCGAAATGATGTAAATACCGATAACTGCGGCCAACATAAGCAAACCACCGAAGAGGCTATAAAGAAGGAACTTGAGGGCAGCCGCTGCGCGTTCACCGCGACCATAACCACCGATTAAGAAGTAGACCGGGATCAACATCGCTTCGAAAATTACATAGAAGAGGAAGACATCGGTTGCGGCAAAGACACCGATCATCATCGTTTCCAAGATCAACATCAAAACATAGAAAGTCTTGGTTCCCCACTTGCCGCCTTCGGATTCATCCCACCCGGCAAGAAAAACGATTGGGACAAGCACCGTGGTCAGAACGATCAAAGTCAATGAGATCGCATCCACACCGACGGCATACTTAATATGGAAAGCCAGGATCCAGTTATAACTCTCGGTTAATTGGAATCCGCTTTGAGAAGTATCAAATTTCCATACCGCGATTAAAGATTCAACGAGGGTTAGAAGTGAAGCCACTATCGCCGTTTGCTTGATTAGCTTGGAATTTTCACGTGGCGTAAAGGCAAGAGCTAAAACTCCGAAAAGTGGAAGCAGTTGCAGAACAGTCAGAATGTTTTTCACAAGGTCACCAACCAAACTGTTGCAATGAGCGCCAGAGTTCCAAGAACCATAACTAGAGCGTAGGTACGGACATAGCCATTTTGAATTGTTTTTGCGGCCCCAGAGAGAGTTCCAAGGGTCCAGCCAACACTGCGAACAACTCCGTCAATGACGCTGTGATCTGTCTTAACCAAAGTATTTGTAAGGCCTTGGCCAGGACGCATAAGAACAGCTTCGTTAAATGAATCTTGATAAAGATCCTTGCGCGCTGCCTTGGTAAATACTGAGACATTAGAAGGAGCTTCTGTTGGAACTGTGCGGTACTTGATCAAGGCAAAACCTGCTCCAAGAACGACAACACCTAAAGCAAGAAGGGAAACCACAATTGGTTTCATCAATTCTTCGCCGCCAGTTACCTTTCCAGAATTAACAACTGGTTGTAACCAATTAACAAGCGCGCTACCGGAACTCAATAAGAACCCGGATGCGACTGATCCAATTGCAAGAACCGCCATCGGGAACCACATTAAGAATGGAGATTCATGTGGATGAGCTTTGGAATCCCAACGCTTGGCACCGATAAATGTCAGCACAACAACGCGGGTCATATAAAAAGCAGTTATAGCGGCGCCAAGCAGTGCTGCGCCACCTAGGAGAATTCCCTTAGTTCCACCGGCATTAAATGCAGTCTCAATAATTTTATCTTTTGAATAGAAACCAGCGAATGGTGGGATTCCCAGAATTGCTAGGTAACCAAAACCAAATGTGATTGCAGTAATTGGCATAACTTTTGCCAAGCCACCATAACGACGCATATTTACTTCATCATCCATGCCGTGCATTACCGAACCAGCACCTAAGAACATTCCGGCTTTAAAGAAGCCGTGGGTTAATAGGTGAAGAATTGCAAAGGCGTAACCAACTGGGCCAAGTCCAGTTGCCAAAATCATGTAACCAATTTGCGACATCGTTGAAGCTGCGAGTGCTTTCTTGATGTCATCTTTGGCGGTACCAATCAAGGCACCAAACAACAATGTGATTGCACCAACGCAGACCACCATTAATTGCGCAGTCGATGAAGCATCAAAAATGAAGTTAGAACGAGCAATTAAATAGACGCCCGCGGTAACCATGGTCGCTGCGTGAATAAGCGCAGATACTGGAGTTGGGCCAGCCATCGCATCGCCGAGCCAAGATTGCAATGGGAATTGTGCTGACTTACCAGCTGCTGCCAGTAACAGCATCGCGCCAATAGCAGTCAGTGCTGCAGGTGAGGCATGAGGTGCTCCAGCCTTAACGCCACTGAAAGTTACCGTTCCAAATTGGGTAAAGCAGATAATGATTGCAAGCGAAAGTCCGACGTCACCAACACGGTTAGCAACAAAAGCTTTCTTAGCTGCTGTGGCATAAGCCGGCTTCTGATTCCAGAAACCAATAAGTAGGTATGAGGCAAGGCCAACGCCTTCCCAACCAACATAAAGACTTAGGTATGAATCGGCTAGTACCAAGAGCAACATCGCCGCGATGAAGAGATTTAGATACGAGAAGAACCGGCGACGATTCTCATCATGTTCCATATAAGAGATGGAATAGATGTGAATCAAAGTTCCGACGCCGGTAATAAGAAGTACAAAACAGATTGAAAGTTGGTCGAGCATTAACGCGCCATCGACCCTAAGTGAACCAACGGAAATCCATTGAATTACATGTTGGTGGATTGACCTGGCCTCGCCAGAGCGTGATCGCATCGCAAAGAATTCGTAGGCACCGATAGCAAAGGTGCTAGCTGAAACCAAAGTAGCAAGTAGATGGCCCCACTTATCGGCGATTCGACCGAGCAGCATAAGAAGGAATGCACTAAATAATGGCAGTGCGACTAGATAAACCAAATAGTTATTTGCCTTCATT
>DAIOGD010000074.1:0-5541 GCA_036745395.1 Candidatus Nanopelagicaceae bacterium
AAGCAGAACTACTTGTTCTTCAAGGGCTTCAAGAATCGGATGAAGTTCAGCAGCCGCTTCGTGGCGCGAGCGAGCTAAATTCGAAGTACCAGCCAGAACAACTCGATCATTGGTTGGATATTGAATAACAGCAACCTGCTTTGTGATTTGCGAGAGCAATTTAGCGGTGCGCGACAAGAGATCATCAAGGTCGTGTGATTCTGACAAGAATGATTCAATCGCTCGACGTTCTGGTGTAGATAAAGGTTTAACCTGCGCTAATTTATCTACAAAGACGCGGTAGCCACTATTTGTTGGAATGCGACCGGCACTTGTATGTGGTTGGGCAATTAGCCCGGCATCCTCAAGGACAGCCATATCGTTTCGAATTGTTGCTGGTGAAACACCGAGTCCATGTCGTTCGGCGATTACTTTGGAACCAACGGGTTCTTCGGTCGCGACATACTCTTCTACGATTGCGCGCAGAATTTCGAGTTGACGTTCGTGCATATCTTTCAAATTAACCAATTACTAGGACGACAGAAAACAACAAAAGCAGAACAATCGCTGGGATAGCGGTCTTCATCTTGTCGGCTCGGGAGTGCGCATAAACCGCACCGCCCATAGTTACCCAACCACCCAGAATTGATAGCCAGCCAATTAGTGAATCTGGATAGCGAAGGGCGTAAACCATTCCAAGGGCAAAGAAAATTTCGATGGCACCAATGATGCGGGCTAATTGATCTGAAACGTTTACGTCACGAGTGCCTTCAAGGCCCTTTTCATTTCCGCTCAACTTGAAGATACCTGAGACCAAGAAGATGACCGACAGGAGGCCGAGGAGAATGTTGTGTGTTAAATGCATGGCAAAAGATTACTAGAGAATTATTTCTTGCACGATTCGATCTGCGATTAGCCGCCCGCTGAGCGTTAAACCAAGGCGCCCGGCTTGCCACATCGCCGAATCCAAATGGCCAAGCTCTTTGTAATTTTCGAGTTGCGAAATTTTGCTGGGCGCTATTGAGGCGAGCGGAATTCCGTGCGGCATCCGAATCTGCAACATGATTCGCTCCGACTCCTTTTCGCTCTCTGAAAGCAATTCGCTCTCCATGACCGGAGACAATCCACCTACAATACGTTCGCGATATGCGTTTGGATGTTTCACATTCCAAAAGCGCTTACCTGAAATATGGGAGTGCGCACCCGGGCCTATTCCCCACCAGTTCGCATTCTCCCAATAAGCAATATTGTGTCGACAGCCGGAATCTGGTTTTGCCCAGTTGCTTAATTCATACCAAGTGAATCCGGCATCACTAAATTTCTTATCCGCGAGCAAATACTTGTCAGCGGTTTGATCATCCTCTGGAATTATTACCTCACCACGCTTAACCTGCGCCGCTAGCTTAGTTCCGTTCTCCACGATCAACGCATACGCAGATATATGAGTGATCGGTAATTTGAGTGCGGCATCAATCGTCGCCTCCCAATCAGAAATGCTTTCACCGGGTGCCCCATAAATTAGATCAACGCTAATCTCTTTAAATCCAACTTCCTTCGCCCAATTGGTTGCCTTGATGACATTCTCTGGATTGTGGGTTCGATCTAAGACGGCAAGCACATGTGGCGCCGCTGATTGCATTCCAAATGAGATTCGATTAATTCCAATTTCCAAAAGACCCGCTAGCTTCTCTTTGGTCACCGTATCCGGATTGGCTTCAATCGTAATTTCTATATCCTTGGCAAAACCAAAGCGCAATTTTAAATGTTCAAGGACGCGACCTAGATCGGAGACTTCCATCAGTGTCGGAGTTCCGCCACCGAAGAAAATTGTTGGGATCGGCTTGGCATCGCTAACTTCTAATTTGGCCAGATCGATCTCTTTGATTAGTTGATCAATATATCCATTGGAGACCGCTGCTAGATCAGAACCAGTCTTTAACTCTGTGGGTGTGTAGGTATTGAAATCGCAATATCCGCATCGACGCAAGCAGTATGGAATGTGCACGTAAAACGAAAGTGGTGCGCTCATATCCCGTTCGAAAGTTACTTCTTCGCCTTTGCCTTCTCTGGATCAGAATCGGTAGTTAGCGCGGCGATGAAGGCTTCTTGTGGGACCTCAACTCGGCCCACCATCTTCATGCGCTTCTTACCTTCCTTCTGCTTCTCCAAAAGCTTTCGCTTACGGGAGATATCTCCGCCATAACACTTAGCAAGAACATCTTTACGAATAGCGCGAATGCTTTCACGAGCGATAATGCGCGAACCGATTGCAGCTTGAATTGGCACCTCAAATTGTTGCCTTGGGATTAATTCTCGAAGCTTTGTAGTCATCATTACGCCATAGGCATAAGCCTTATCCTTGTGAACGATGGCGCTAAATGCATCCACTCCTTCGCCCTGAAGCAAGATATCAACCTTTACAAGATCGCCTTCTGCTTCCCCGATTGGCTCGTAATCAAGTGAGGCATAACCACGAGTCTTTGATTTTAGTTGATCAAAGAAATCAAAGACGATTTCAGCAAGTGGCAAGGTGTAGCGAATCTCAACGCGATCTTCGGACAAGTAATCCATTCCGAGCAAGGTTCCACGGCGTTCTTGGCAGAGTTCCATGATGGCGCCAATAAATTCACTCGGAGCAAGCACTGTTGCACGAACAATTGGCTCAAATACCGCAGCAATCTTTCCATCTGGAAATTCCGATGGGTTAGTAACAATCATCTCTTTGCCGTCGTCACGGGTTACGCGATAAACCACGTTTGGCGCAGTTGAAATCAGCGAAAGCCCAGCTTCGCGTTCGAGTCGTTCGCGAACAATTTCCATATGCAAAAGTCCAAGGAAACCGCAACGGAAACCAAAGCCTAGAGCGGCAGAAGTTTCCGGTTCGTAAACCAGTGCAGCATCATTTAATTGCAACTTATCTAGCGCTTCGCGAAGCAACGGGTAATCCGCGCCATCAAGTGGATAGAGACCGGAGAAAACCATTGGTTTTGGATCTTTATATCCGGCAAGCGCGGTCTTTGTTGGGTTGTGATAAGTCGTAATCGTGTCACCAACACGTGATTGACGAACATCCTTAACGCCGGTGATTACATAACCTACTTCACCGACTCCAAGACCTTTACTTACTACTGGTTCTGGTGAAATAACTCCTACTTCTAACATTTCATGTCGAACACCGGTTGAGAACATTTGAATTTGATCACGAGTAGAAAGGTGACCATCGACCACACGAACATATGTAACAACGCCGCGATAAGTGTCATAAACCGAGTCAAAGATAAGTGCGCGAGCTGGCGCATCTGGGTCGCCGACCGGGGCAGGAATTTGGGCACAAATTTGATCGAGCAATTCTTTAACGCCATCGCCGGTCTTACCTGAAACGCGAAGACAATCTTCTGGCTTACACCCAATTAGCTTTGCCAGTTCTTCGGCAAACTTCTCTGGTTGGGCCGCAGGTAGATCGATCTTATTTAGAACGGGAATGATTGTTAGGTTGTTCTCCATCGCAAGATAGAGATTTGCCAGAGTTTGTGCTTCGATTCCTTGCGCACAGTCCACTAATAAAATTGCGCCCTCGCAGGCAGCAAGGGATCTTGAAACTTCGTAGGTGAAGTCCACGTGACCTGGGGTGTCGATCATATTGAGGATGTATTCCTGGCCATCAAGACTTGATTGCCAAGGCAGGCGAACTGCTTGCGATTTAATTGTGATGCCGCGTTCGCGTTCAATATCCATACGATCTAGATATTGCGCACGCATATTGCGTTGCTCTACAACTTCGGTGATTCCGAGCATGCGATCAGCAAGTGTTGATTTGCCGTGATCAATATGCGCAATGATGCAGAAATTGCGAATCTGTGCCGGATTAGTGGCAGAAGGTTGCGGTGCTTTCGCTAAATCAATGGCAGGCATTAAACCCCACCGGGCTTTCTGATTTCGCTTCTATTGTTTCTATTACTTCGATTGCTTCTTATTATTTTGAAGCTTTGTTAGCAGCCTTAGCCATTGCTGACTTACGGTTTGCTGCAGCGTTCTTGTGAAGAACTCCATTGCTTACTGCTTCATCAAGCTTCTTTGATGCAACGCGAAGTTCTTGGGCAATTGTGTTCTTATCGCCAGCAGATACAGCGTCACGGAAGCGACGGATCGCGGTCTTGATTGAAGAACGAGCAGACTTGTTGCGCTCTTGCGCCTTTTCGTTGGTGCGAATGCGCTTGATCTGCGACTTGATATTTGCCACGTGGAACTTCTTTCTATTTATAAATCTGGATTAAAAGCAGGAGCGCAGATTACCAGCCAGCCTTGCTCGGCTCAAACTCGAGCGGTAATCGCGATAATCGCACGCTCTAATGAGTGGATTGGGTCTACGGCCGCGCCCTTGATATCGGCATCGGCCTGGGCGACGGCGACCACCGCTCCAGCCAAAGTTGCTGGAGTCCACTTGCCAAGTTGTCTGCGTGCTTTATCAATCTGCCATGGTGGAAGTCCAAGCGATGAAGCCAAGTCAAAAGATTTCAATCCGCGAGATACACCAGAAACTTTTGCCAAAGTTCGAAGCGAGCCGGCAAGTGCGCTCGTGATTAGAACTGGATCGGTCCCGGTATCTAGCGCGTTTCGAAGTGCGACAAGCGCTGCTTCACGATTTCCATCGATTGCCGCGTCCGCCACGTCATAGCCACTTGTTTCGATGCGACCTTGCTGAAATTTAGCTACTACTGATTCATCAATAATTTTTTCCGGAGCAGTGTCTGATGCGAGTTGCGAGATTGCACCGCTCATCTCACGTAGATCACTGCCGAGTGAATCAATGAGCGCTTGGACCGCTTCGGTTGAAGCTTTCCGTCCTAGCCTAGAAAATTCGGCACGAATGAAATCTGCCTTCTCGCCATCCTTCTTTAATACATCGCACGCAATAGTTGTTGGCTTTAACTTTTTGACCTTATCGAGGAGCGCTTTTCCTTTAACCCCACCCTTATGCCAAAGGATTAGGTGGACGCCGTCGTCAGGAGCTTCTAAATAATCAGAAACTTCCTCGCTTAGGTCAGCGGTTAAATCATTTATCTCGCGGATAACAATTATTCGATTCTCGCCAAAGAGCGAAGGTGCCAGCGCATCGCTTATCGCCCCGGCCTCAAATTCACCGGCGGTTAATTGAGTAACCGTGGCGGTGGTATCGCCCTTAATAATTTCGGAGATTGCGCGGTCGGCGAGTAATGATTCGCCACCTAGCAAGAGAGTTAGCCCCACGAAATATTCCACCATTCACTTTTCTTGGTTCTGATCTTAAGGGTTGGGTCAACCGAAATCGCACCATCTAGGTCAGTTCGATAAACCTTAATCCCGCGAGAAGTAAGAGCTGCGATCGTCTTAGGCGAAGGATGGCCATAACTATTCCCAAGGCCAACACTTATCAGCGCAACCTTTGGATGAAGGCGATCCATCAACGGGAGAAATTGATATGCCGAGCCATGATGGGAAACTTTTAAAATATCTACTTGTTGAATATCACCGGAAGCCATCATCGCCTCTTGCGCTGGAGGTTCGATATCGCCTCCGGCAAAG
>DAIOGD010000075.1:0-5522 GCA_036745395.1 Candidatus Nanopelagicaceae bacterium
TTTACCGATAAATGTTCCAAAAACCTATTGCGCACACTCTCGACATGATCAGGCGCTGCTTTAACTATTGCCTTCCAGCCCTTATCGGTCATGACCGCCCAATACCCACGTTTATCTGACTCGCATTCTTCGCGGCGAACCCAGCCAGCTTTTTCCATAACCTTCATTCGGTGCGAAAGGCGACTCTTTGAAATCATTGCAATCTCTGCAAGTTCGCTCATTCTCATTCGGCGATCTGGGGCATCACTCAGTTGGGCCAGGACTTCATAATCAGGCATTGAAAGATCATGGTCTGTTAAGTCAAAATCCAAGGCATCTAGTAAGCGACGTGATGCGATTATGTAGGAACGCCAGGCCTTCATCTCTCGAGGGTTTAGCCACTTTGGAGTCTTGGATGACATGGCTCAATTCTAAGCCAAATTCGATTTAGTTGAAAGTTGAATTAAATGACTCCTAGATCACTTTGTGTTCTGCAATTACCTAAAAGAGTTGATCGTTATAGGCTCAACCTATGAGCAATCCAAAGAGCGGAATCGATCTTTCACACTTAAAGCCAACGGTCAGACCTCAAGATGACCTTTACCGCCATGTAAATGGAACTTGGATAGATCAAGCAATAATCCCAAGTGATCGCTCCTCCGATGGCGCCTTTTATGCGCTCTACCAACAAGCCGAAGCGCAGGTTCGTGAAATCATCGAAGAGGCCGCGCAGAGCAATGGCTCCCCCGGTTCAATCACGGCAAAAATTGGTGACCTTTATAAGTCATTCATGGACGAGGCTCGAATAGAGCTGCAGGGGCTATCCCCTATTTCGGCTGACTTAAACCGAGCGCTTTCGGTGGCAAATCGCGATGAGTTCTTCCAAACCCTTGGTGAATTTGAAGCCCGCGGCCTAGGTGGAATTTTCTATCAATACATCACAACCGACAACATGGATTCCAACACCAACATTGCATACATCGGTCAATCAGGATTGAGCCTTCCGGATGAGGCCTACTACCGAGAAGAAGAGTTTGCTGAAATTAGGAATGCGCTGCAGGTCCACATCGAAAAAATGTTTACCTTGGCCAAGATCGAAAATGCACCAGAGCATGCAAAGCGAATCCTCGCCCTAGAAACCAAGATTGCTGCGACTCATTGGGATCAAGTGAGAGATCGAGATGCCACTCTTACTTACAACAAGATGAGCTACTCCGAATTAGTTTCAAGCACTCCTGGTTTTGACTGGGATCGCTGGGTAGCGGCTTCTGGAACTCCTAAGAAGGTTTTGGAAAATTGCGTCGTAAGACAACCATCTTTCTTTACTGGAATTGGCCAGCTTCTTAACTCCTTTGATGCCGAATCTTGGAGCTCGTGGCTAGCCTGGCATCTCTTGTCTGGCGCCGCCTCTTACCTAAGTTCGGAATTTGTAAATGAAAACTTTGCCTTCTACGGAACCACGCTTTCCGGAACTCCAGAACTTAAGGCGCGATGGAAGCGCGGTGTTGGATTAGTTGAAGGATCCTTAGGGGAAGCAGTCGGTCAGATTTATGTGCAACGACATTTTCCACCTGATGCAAAAACTCGAATGGTTGAACTGGTTAAAAATTTAATCGAGGTCTATCGCGTGGATATTGCTGCGTTAAATTGGATGACCCCAGAAACCAAATCCAAAGCCTTTGAAAAACTCGACAAATTCACGCCTAAAATCGGTTATCCAGATAAGTGGCGCGATTATTCAAAGTTGGAAATTTCAGCCGATGACCTCATGGGAAATCTAGAACGAATTTCCAAATTTAATCAGGATTACGAATTCGCAAAGATCGGGGCTCCGGTCGACCGAAGCGAATGGCTAATGACGCCACAAACCGTAAATGCTTATTACAACCCGGGAATGAATGAAATTGTTTTTCCGGCTGCGATCTTGCAACCACCGTTCTTTGATTTGAACGCCGACGATGCGGCTAACTACGGTGGCATTGGTGCAGTAATCGGGCACGAGATCGGTCATGGCTTCGATGATCAAGGTTCGAAATATGATGGCGATGGAAATCTCAAGAATTGGTGGACCGATTCCGATCGCGCAGAATTTGAAAAGCGAGCCAACTCCCTCATCGCGCAATATGAAGAACTTCATCCACTTGAGGCACCCGATGTCCATGTGAATGGCGCACTTACCATTGGTGAAAATATCGGCGACCTCGGCGGTCTAACAATTGCGATAAAGGCCTACGAGCTCTCTCTCGACGGAAAGCCGGCGCCAGTAATTGATGGCTTCACCGGAGAACAACGACTCTTCATGGGCTGGGCGCAATGCTGGCGCCAGAAGATGCGGCCGGAAGAAGTTCGGCGCCGAGTCGCTACCGATCCGCACTCACCGGATGAATTTCGCTGCAACCAAGTGGTTCGAAATCTCGACGAGTTCTACCGAGCTTTCAATGTTCAACCTTCGGATGCGCTTTATCTGCCTGAAAATGAGCGCGTACGCATCTGGTAATTGTTAGATTGCGAAATATTGGCCAATAAATGGCGGAAATTCGCCTTTTAAGGCGGTTTTAAGCCCTATTCAGGGAAATGGCAGGCAACTGTTGAAGACCCAACAGTTAGCAATTCTGGCGCCGTTGTACGGCAAATATCTTTTGCCTTCCAGCAACGAGTATTAAAGACGCAACCACTTGGTGGACTTGCTGGTGACGGAAGGTCGCCTTGCAAAGTGATTCGTTCGCGATTGCGTTCCAGCTTTGGATCTGGAATCGGGACGGCTGACAGCAAAGCCTTTGTGTACGGGTGGCGCGGTTCTTTAAATAACGACTCAGTCTTCGCTACTTCCATGATCTTGCCGAGGTACATCACGATAACTCGGTCGGAGATATGTTGAACCACAGATAGATCATGGGCCACAAAGAGGTAGGCCAGACCAAATTCATCTTGCAGGTCATCCAGCAGATTTACTACTTGGGCCTGGATTGATACATCGAGCGCCGACACTGGTTCATCGGCAACGATCAATTTTGGACGAAGTGCGATGGCGCGAGCGATTCCAATTCGCTGACGTTGACCACCAGAGAATTCGTGTGGGAAGCGATTTATATGTTCTGGGTTTAGTCCAACCTTTGCAAGAAGAGATTGGACTTCCTTCTTAATCTCGTCCTTGGTCATTTTGGTATGAATGCTTAGCGGTGATCCGATGATCTCCCCGACCGTATGCCGTGGATTTAGCGATGCATATGGATCTTGGAAGATCATCTGCATCTTTGATCTAATTTCGTAGATCTCATCTTTTGTTGCATGGGCAATATCTTGACCTTCGAAAATAATGTTGCCCTCTGTTGGTTCATAAAGCTTCAAAATCGTGCGGCCAACTGTGGTTTTTCCGCAGCCGGATTCACCAACAAGGCCAACGGTTTCGCCAGGATAAATCTCAAAGTCAACGCCATCTACAGCTTTGATGGTTTGCTTATTTCGACCAGTAAAACCGCCACTGGAAAGGAAATACTTTTTCAGTCCAACAACCTTCAAAATTGGAGTTGCCATTTTATGCACCAACTCCCTTCTTAACAGCGCTTTCGATTTCAGAGGCGCTTAGATGACATCTTGCTAAATGCTTTGGCGCCTTGGCGGTCAATTCCGGCATAGTTGTTTGGCATTTATTTCCTGCAACGTGATCTGCAAAAGCACATCGTGGGCTAAATGAACAACCGCTTGGCAGATGAATTAATGAGGGAGGTTGGCCAGGAATTGTTGAAAGGCGACCGCCATGAAAACTATCTACTCTTGGAATAGAGGCAAGCAAGCCCCGGGTATAAGGGTGATCGGAGTTGTAGAAGACATCATCTACTCCCCCCGCTTCAACCAATCTTCCGGCGTACATAACGTTGATGTCGTCGGCAACTTCGGCCACAATTCCCAAATCGTGGGTAATCAAAATTACCGCCATGTTGAATTCTTTCTGCATGTTCTTGATCAATTCCATGATCTGGGCCTGAACCGTTACATCTAGCGCTGTGGTTGGTTCATCGGCGATCAAAAGCTTTGGGTTGTTTACAAGTGCCATTGCAATCATCGCACGTTGGCGCATGCCACCGGAGAATTGATGCGGGAAATCATCGACGCGCCTTGAAGCACCTGGAATTCCCACAAGATCTAGCATCTCAATTGCACGGGCCTTGGCCTCTTTTTTTCCAGCATCATTGTACAAAAGCCAGGCTTCAGAGATTTGATTTCCAATTGAATAAAATGGATGGAGCGAGGACATTGGATCTTGGAAGATCATCGACATGGTCTTTCCGCGCATTTTGCGAACGGTTTCCTCAGGAGCCGCTAAGACATCAATCGGGCCAGTTTCTAGATTAAAAATCGCTTGGCCAGAAATATTTGTGGACTTGGGATTATGAAGGCCCATGATCGCCAGGTTTGAAACTGATTTACCAGAACCAGATTCACCAACGATTGCCAGGGTCTGGCCAAGTTCAACCGAGAACGAAACATCATTAGTGGCTTGGACTAAACCATCATCAGTTGGAAAACTAACCGACAAATTTCTTACTTCTAGGAATGCGTTCATTGGTCGGTCACTGAATCCGAACTCTTGGATCAAGATAGGCATAGGCAACATCGACGATCAGGTTAAAGAGGATGATGAAAGTTGCGGCGACCAAAGTTGTACCCATAATTAACGGTAAGTCGTAGTCATGAAGCACTGCCTTAAGGGAAATTAACCCAAGTCCCGGTAATTGGAAGATAGTCTCAGTGATAATTGCGCCACCGAGAAGTCCGCCGAAATCCAAGCCCGCATTAGTGACAAGTGGCGCTAGTGCGGTACGTAAATTGTGCTTTACTAAAATCCTACGATTCGAAACACCTTTAGCCCTGGCGGTTCTTATGAAATCCTCGCTTGAAGTTTCAATGACGTTTCCGCGAGTGAGTCGGGTATAAATGGCTGCGAAGGAAAGCGCCAAAGTGATCCATGGGAATATGAAATTCTTGAAGAAACCAAATGGGTCGCTAAATGGAGATACCCACAAGCCTTGCGAAATTGGATCAATCCAATGCATCAAAAAGGCAGCGATGTAAACCAATAATCCGACGATAAATGTTGGCAGCGATGAGCCGATCAAGACGAAGGCGGTTGCTGATTTGTCGATCCAGGTGCCACGAAAACGGGCCGCGATAATTCCAAAAGAAATTCCAAAGCTCATCCAGAGGATGAAGGCGCCAATGGCAAGACTTAAAGTAAATGGAAAAGCATTAGCAATAACATTCGTAACGCATTCATTGTGCGGGAAGGAATAGCCAAGAGATGGGGCTGGGCAAGTGAACTGGGCTGCGCCATCACCATAGGTGCGACCTGCGAAGATGCCACAGATAAAGCGCCACCATTGCTCATAAAGCGGAACGTCTAGACCAAGTCGATGGCGATTTCCGAGAACGGTCGCCGGAGAACAGTGGACGCCGCACGAGATTCTTGCTGGATCAATTGGAAGTAACCCGAAAATTAAGTAGACCACAATGCTTAATAGGAAGAGGAGGAAAAGGGCATATGC
>DAIOGD010000076.1:0-5429 GCA_036745395.1 Candidatus Nanopelagicaceae bacterium
GCCTATCCGCCACAACTGATAGTTGTCGACGGAGGTGCGCCACAAGTTGCCGCCGCAGCAAAAGCGCTAGCTGATTTAGGAATTACCGATATTGCATTATGCGGTTTAGCGAAGCGATTAGAAGAAGTCTGGCTACCAGACAATAAGAACCCAGTAATTTTCCCAAGGCATAGTGAAGGCCTATATCTCCTGCAGAGAATTCGAGATGAAGCCCATCGATTTGCCATCACTTTTCACAGGAGTAAGAGATCTAAAGTCATGTTGGAATCTTTGCTTGATGATATTCCACAACTAGGAGAGAGTCGACGCCGCGCATTATTGGAACATTTTGGCTCGGTTGCTGCTATTCGAAAGGCAGATATTCAAGCAATCGCGGCGATCCCCGGTATCGGCATGAAAACTGCGGAGCTCATTGAAAGGTCGATAAGCGAGGAGTATTTAAAGGTAAACGTAGAAACTGGCGAGATACTTTGAGAGGATTACGCCATGACTTCCAATGAAGTAGTCGTAATAACCGGAATGAGCGGTGCCGGAAGATCTACGGTAGCCCATGCTTTAGAAGATCTTGGTTGGTATGTCGTCGATAACTTGCCTCCTTCAATGCTGGCATCTTTATGCGATATGGCAGAGAAGACGGCAACCTCGATCGCGGTTGTGATTGATGTTCGTGGCCGCCAATTTTTCGATGATCTAACCCGCGCCCTGGCTGAAGTTGCCGAAAAGGGGATTTCGCGCAGGGTTCTTTTTGTAGATGCGGCAGATGAAGTTTTGGTTCGACGCTTTGAATCGACGCGTCGCCCACACCCGCTTCAAGGGGCAGATCGAATCTTGGATGGAATTACTAAGGAGCGCGAGCGGTTGCAGGATGTTCGTTCAGTTGCCGATGTCGTAATTGATTCTTCATCATTAAACATTCACCAATTGGATAAGAAGATCGCGGATATCTTTCACGAAGATGATTCAGCAGATCTGAGAGTAAATATTCTCTCCTTTGGATATAAATATGGCATTCCAGTTGATGCCGACTTGGTGATGGATTGCCGTTTTATCCCAAACCCTCACTGGATTCCAGAACTTCGGCCGTTGACCGGTTTAGATCAACCAGTTAAGGAGAACGTCCTTACTGCAGATAATGTCCAAGAGTTCCTAGTTAACTATCAAGCTCTCTTTGAAACGATGGCAAATGGGTTTATTCACGAAGGAAGAAAGTATTTAACCCTCGCAGTTGGTTGTACGGGAGGCAAGCACCGAAGCGTTGCCATAGCGGCAGAACTTGCGAAGCGTTTTGATGGAATGTCACAGAAATCTGGCAGAAAAATTTCAGCACAGGCCATTCATAGAGATCTAGGCCGCGAAGTTTAATTCGGAAGCTAATTTGAAAAAAATAGTAGCTCTTGGTGGTGGGCATGGTCTCGCCGCAACGCTCTCTGCTCTTAGATCAATATCGGATGAAATTACGGCAGTTGTAACGGTTGCCGATAATGGTGGGTCGAGCGGTCGAATCAGATCTGAATTTAATTTTTTACCGCCCGGCGATCTTCGAATGGCACTTGCCGCGCTCTGTAGCGATGATGAATGGGGACGAAATTGGGCCGCGATTTTGCAATATCGATTTGGCGGGAATGGTGAATTAGGCGGCCATGCACTAGGTAACCTACTTCTTGCGGCGCTTTGGGACCGAGATCAAGATTTAGTTAGTGGCATTGAAAGAGTAGGGGAGTTACTTCAGATTAAGGGCAAAGTGTTGCCGATGGCACTTGAACCCTTGGATATTGAAGGAGTTTTTATTACTCCTGCAGGCGAGAAAGTAGTTCGTGGTCAGATTGAGGTTGCCACAACTAGAGCTATGGCAAAATCACTTAAATTAATTCCGGAAAGCCCAAGGGTTGCGCCGCAAGTTTTGGCTGCAATCGCAAAAGCAGACTGGATAACAATCGGGCCGGGGAGTTGGTTTTCAAGTGTGATGCCACATTTCTTGTCTGAAGAACTTGCGAATGCAATCACGGAAAGCCCGGCAAAGAGAATCTTACTTTTTAATATGCCCGAACCAAGAAGCGAAGGTGAATTCGCGGGGAATACGCCAAAAGAACATTTGGATTTCTTGCTTTCGCATCGACCGAATTTAAAGATCGATATCGGCGTTGTTGACGCATCATCTTTCGGTTCGGAATCTGATCGGGAGTCACTTGAATCGGCGTTATCGCTTAGCGGTGGCAAACTGGTTGTTTCTGATTTGAAGTCTCAATTGAGCCCAATTTCGCATGATGTGCAGAAAATGAGTTCCATTTTCAGCCACATTTTCCGCTGAACCCTGCTTAAATGCGCCTATGGCAATGACCGCATCAGTTAAGGATGAGCTATCTAGGCTCTCCGTCAATAAACCATGCTGTCGCAAGGCCGAAGTCTCTGCGATTCTTCGCTTCGCCGGCGGACTTCATATTGCGGCTGGAAAAATTACGATTGAAGTTGAACTAGATACCGCACAAAGTGCCCGCAGATTGCGTAAAGATATCTCTGAAATATATGGTCACGAAAGCGAATTGGCAGTTCTTTCGCCAAGTGGAATTCGAAAGGGAAGTCGCTACGTCGTTCGTGTAACTTCCGACGGTGATGCACTTGCCAGACAAACAGGTTTAATTGATGCAAACAATCGTCCTATTCGTGGCTTACCGCCCCAAGTAGTCTCCGCTGGAATTTGCGATGCAGAAGCTGCTTGGCGCGGTGCATTTTTGGCGCACGGTTCACTTACTGAACCTGGTCGTTCATCTGCTCTTGAAATTACCTGCCCTGGCCCAGAGGCCGCCCTAGCACTTGTCGGCGCAGCGAGAAGGCTTGGAATAACGGCTAAGGCGCGAGAAGTAAGAAATGTTGATCGAGTTGTTCTTCGAGATGGAGATGCAATCGGCGCGCTACTCACCAGACTTGGCGCACATGAAAGTGTTCTTGCTTGGGAAGAGCGAAGAATGCGACGTGAGGTTCGGGCTACTGCAAATCGCTTAGCAAATTTTGATGATGCGAATCTACGTCGTTCAGCAAGAGCTGCAGTCGCGGCATCGGCTCGAGTTGCAAGAGCTATGGAGATTCTCGGTCCAGAGATTCCAGATCACTTAAAGGAAGCTGGAGAGTTGCGGATAAATCACGGCCAAGCCAGCCTTGAAGAATTGGGCTCACTTGCTACGCCGCCAATGACCAAGGATGCGATTGCTGGTCGAATTCGTCGCCTCCTAGCGATGGCGGACAAACGCGCTCACGACCTGGGAATTCCTGATACGGAAGCGGGTTTGGCGCCGGATTTACTCGGCTAGTTCGGATTCCTCGACTGATAGGATTCAACCCTCACAACGTTGTGGTTTGAATATTTTGCTAATTTTTAAGCGAGGACTCCCGTGGTACGTGTCGGAATTAATGGATTTGGTCGTATTGGTCGTAACTTCTTTCGTGCAGCGCTCACATCAGGCGCAGATATCGAAATCGTAGGTATCAACGATCTAACAGATAACGCAACTCTTGCTCACCTTTTGAAGTATGACTCAATCTTGGGTCGCCTAGGACTTCCTGTGACTTACACAGATGACTCAATCACTGTAAATGGAAAGACCATCCGCGTCTTCTCTGAGCGCGATCCAGCCAACTTGCCTTGGGGCGAAGTAAAGGCTGACATCGTTATTGAATCAACTGGTTTCTTTACAAAGGCAGCCGATGCCAAGAAGCACATCGCCGCTGGCGCCAAGAAGGTAATCATTTCAGCACCAGCAACCGATGAAGATGTAACCATCGTCATGGGCGTGAATCATGAAACGTACGATGCGGCAAACCATCACGTCATTTCAAATGCATCATGTACAACAAATTGCCTTGCTCCGATGGCCAAAGTTCTAGATGAGGAATTCGGAATTGTTCGTGGTTTGATGACCACAATTCACGCCTATACAAATGATCAATCGATCCTTGATCAACCTCACAAAGATCTTCGTCGTGCACGTGCGGCGGCAGTTTCGATCATTCCTTCAACAACTGGTGCAGCTAAGGCAATTAGCCTGGTGTTGCCAAATCTAAAGGGCAAGCTCGATGGCTACGCACTTCGCGTTCCAGTCCCAACCGGTTCAGCAACAGATTTGACCGTTGAATTAAAGAAGGAAGTAACAGCAGCGGAGATTAACGCTGCACTTAAGAAGGCCTCGGAAGGTTCACTAAAGGGCTTCCTTTCATATACCGAAGACCCAATCGTTTCTGCAGATATTGTTACCGATCCAAGTTCTTGTATCTTGGATGCCCAACTTACAAAGGCAATCGGAACAACCGTAAAGGTTGTTGGCTGGTATGACAATGAGTGGGGTTATTCAAACCGTCTTGTTGACCTAGTCGGATTTGTAGGTAAGAAGCTTTAATGAATATCGCAACCCTCGAAAATCTTGAATCAATCGATCTTCGTGGGAAGCGAGTATTCCTTCGCTGTGATTTAAACGTGCCATTGAAAGATGGCACGATCACAGATGATGGTCGTATTCGCGCCTCACTTCCAACCATCAAGTATTTGCTTGCCCAAGATTGCACTGTGATCATCGCGGCCCACCTTGGACGTCCAAAAGGGGAGCGCAAGCCAGAATTGTCTTTGGCTCCGGTAGCAAAACGACTTGGTGAATTACTTGGTAAAGAAGTTATCTTTTCAAATGAAATCGTTGGAAGTGCTGGCGCAAAGAACGCAAAATCTGGCGAAGTAGTTTTGTTAGAAAACATTCGCTATGAAGCCGCAGAAACTAGCAAAGAAGAATCCGAACGAAATTCCCTTGCTAAAGAGCTTGCTTCGTATGCGGAAGTTTTTGTAAGCGATGGTTTTGGTGCCGTGCATCGCAAGCACGCCTCGGTTTATGACATTGCAAAATTACTGCCACATGCCGCTGGCTATTTAGTTTCGGCTGAAGTTGAAGTCCTTAAGAAATTAACACAATCCCCGGAAAGACCATACGGAGTGGTTCTCGGCGGCGCAAAGGTTTCAGACAAGATTGGAGTAATTTCGAATCTGCTAGACAGAGTAAATGTCCTAGCAATTGGTGGCGGAATGCTCTTCACCTTTCTTGCTGCACAAGGTCATGAAATCGGAAAGTCACTTGTCGAAACAGATTTGATTCCAACTGTTAAGGAATTGCTCTCAAGAGCTGAATCTTTAGGGGTTAAGTTACTTCTTCCAACAGATATCGTTGTTGCGCCAGAGTTTTCGGCGGATGCAAAGCCAACCACAGTTAAAGCTGATGCTATTCCAGCTGATCAAATGGGGCTCGATATCGGGCCAGAGACCGCAGCCGCTTTTGCAAGTGCGATCAAAGAATGCAAAACCGTTTTCTGGAATGGCCCAATGGGCGTTTTTGAATTCCCAAATTTTGCTAACGGCACAAAAGTTGTAGCAAAAGCGTTGACCGAAGTCTCAGGAA
>DAIOGD010000077.1:0-5425 GCA_036745395.1 Candidatus Nanopelagicaceae bacterium
GTCCACAACAAGGTGCACGTCCAGGTGGTCCAGGTGGTCCAGGTGGTCCAGGTGGTCCAGGTGGTCCAGGTGGATCTAGTGGTCCCGGTGGATCAACAGGTGCACCACGTCCAGGTGGAACCGGCGCACCAAATAATTCTCCGTATCGCACACCATCAGCACCAGCAACTGGTGCACCAGCATTTGGTGGCAAAGGTGGCGGCCGACATCAACGCGGTGGCGCTGCAGGTGCCTTTGGTAAGCAAGGTGGAAAATCTCGTAAAGCGCACAAGAGTAAGAAAGCGTTGCGTGAAGAGTTCGACAACATGGCGGCACCATCACTTGGTGGCGCAGTAATTCCACATGGTGATGGAAAGACAGTTGTTCGTTTGCGCCGTGGTGCAACACTTATGGATTTCGCTGAGAAGATCGGTGGCGATCCAGCAGCGCTAGTTTCAGCGCTATTCCACTTAGGTGAAATGGTTACTGCAACTCAATCAGTTGATGAAGATACCTTCACACTTCTTGGCGCCGAGCTTGGTTATCAAATTCAAGTCGTAAGCCCAGAAGATGAAGATCGCGAACTACTAGAAGAGTTCGATATCAATCTCGAGCAGGAATTATCAGATATCGATGAGGCTGATCTCGTGGTGCGCTCGCCAATCGTTACCGTAATGGGTCACGTTGACCACGGTAAGACTTCGCTATTGGATGCAATCCGAAAGACCGAAGCTGCTCGCGGCGAAGCCGGTGGAATCACCCAGCACATTGGTGCCTACCAAATTCACCATATGCACGAAGGTTCAGAACGCGCAATTACCTTTATCGATACTCCAGGTCACGAGGCGTTCACCGCTATGCGTGCTCGTGGTGCCAAGGTAACCGATATTGCAGTCCTTGTTGTTGCAGCCGACGATGGCGTTATGCCACAAACCATTGAAGCGCTAAATCACGCACAAGCCGCTGATGTTCCAATTGTTGTAGCAGTTAACAAAGTTGATAAAGAAGGTGCAAACCCAGACAAGATTCGTCAACAATTAACCGAGTACAACTTGATCGCTGAAGAATATGGTGGAACTACCATCTTCGTGAATGTTTCAGCAAAATCTGGAACTGGTATCGACGATCTAATAGAGTCAATTCTGCTTACCGCTGATGCGGTAATTGATCTGCGCGCAGTTGCAGATGATGTGGCTCGTGGTGTCGCAATCGAAGCGAACCTAGATAAGGGTCGAGGTCCAGTTGCAACCGTTCTCGTACAACGTGGAACTTTGCATGTCGGAGATGCGATTGTTGCTGGTGGGGCTTTTGGTCGCGTCCGTGCGATGCTCGATGAAAATGGAAATACGGTTGAAGAGGCCGGTCCATCTCGTCCAGTACAGGTACTCGGATTTACCTCCGTACCTGGCGCGGGTGATACCTTCATCGTTGCTGAAGATGATCGAACCGCTCGTCAGATCGCAGAGAAGCGTCAATTGGCTATGCGTAATGCGCTTCTTGCTAAAGCGCGTAAGAAGGTCTCGCTTGAAGACTTCATGGAGCAATCCAAGATCAGCACACTTAACCTCATTATTAAGGGTGACGTTTCTGGTTCGGTGGAAGCTTTGGAAGATGCACTCATGCAACTCGATGTTGGTAACGAAGTTGATCTTCGCGTTATCCACCGAGGCGTTGGTGCGATTACCAAGGGCGATGTAACTCTCGCATCTGCTTCAACCGCCGTAATCATTGGCTTCAACGTTAAGCCAGAACCACAAACTGCAATCTTTGCCGATGCCGAAGGCGTAGAAATTCGTTTCTACACCGTCATCTACCAGGCGATTGAAGAGATCGAAGCTTCACTCAAGGGCTTGTTGAAGCCAGAGTTTGAAGAAGTAGTTCTTGGAAATGCCGAAGTTCGTGACATCTTCCGTTCAAGCAAGTTTGGAAATATTTCAGGTTCATTGGTTCAAGATGGACTTATTCGTCGAAATGCGAAGGCTCGCACTTTGCGCAATGGCGTTGTAGTTGGCGAGAACCTAACAATTGAATCACTACGTCGATTCAAGGATGATGCAACTGAGGTCAAGGAAGGTTACGAGTGCGGTATCGGACTCGGCTCATTCAAGGACATCCAAGTTGGCGACATCATTCAGACCTACGAGATGCGTGAAAAGAAACGGGCCTAACTCATGGCTTCAAATCGCGCCCTTAAAGTCGCAGATCGAATCAAGGAGATTATTGCCGATGCACTTGAGTCGCGGGTTAAAGATCCGCGACTTGGCTTCGTAACAATCACCGATGTTCGAGTAACTGGGGATCTACAACAAGCATCTGTCTTTTACACCGTACTTGGTGATGAAGCAGAACGAACTGCAAGTGCCATCGCTTTGAACTCTGCAAAGGGAATGCTGCGTTCAGAAGTTGGACATGCATTAGGCCTTCGCATAACGCCGAGCCTTGAATTTATTCAAGATGGTTTACAGGAAAGTGCCGCGGCAATGAACGAGTTGATGTTTGAAGTTGCCCGCAAGGATGCCGAACTTCGCAAAGCCAGAGAAGGTGCAAAGCCAGCTGGTGAAGCTGATCCTTATAAGCATCATGAAGAATAAAATTCATCAGGCATAACAATCATTAGGAATCAAGGTTTATGACAAACGGCTTTTTACTAGTCGATAAAGCTGCCGGAATGACTAGCCATGATGTTGTGGCAAAGGCCCGAAAAAAATTAGGAACCAAAAGAGTCGGTCATGCTGGAACGCTCGATCCGATGGCGACCGGAGTTTTGATCCTCGGTGTTGGGATTGCTACTAAATTATTGCAATACGTCACAGATGGCACCAAACGATATGAAGCAACTATCCGCCTAGGACAGAGCACGCATACCGATGATCGCGAAGGCGAAATCTTAGAGACATTTGATGTCAGCAATATCTCTAAAGAAGTTATATTGGAAGAGTTGGCGAAGTTTGTCGGAAAAATTCAACAACGACCAAGTTCGGTCTCGGCGATAAAGATTGATGGCAAGAGCGCGCATGAACGAGTTAGAGCCGGTGAGACGGTAGAACTTCCTGCACGCGAAGTTGAAATTACCGAGATAGATGTCAAAGGAATTAGAAATATTGATTCCTTCATTGATATCGAAGTGGTTGTTACTTGTTCGGCGGGAACTTATATCCGAGCTATTGCTCGAGATTTAGGTCAATCCCTAAATGTCGGTGGACACCTGACATCGCTTAGAAGAACCCTGGTCTCACCTTTTGAAATTTCTGAATGTTTAGATTTAGAGCGCGCCGAGCTAATTTCGGCAGCAGAAGGAATTTCTAGAATTCTCCCGACTCGCACGTTGGATTTTCCGGAATTAAATGAGATCTCTTTTGGTCGCACAATCTCGCCAAATTCTTCAGCGGCGCCAACCGCTGGACTAAACCAACAGGGGGAGTTTTCCTGTTTGTTACTGAATCAAGAGATCGCCGGAACAATCTTGGCTAGGCCAATTCTCGTAAGCGTGAAAGAATAGGCAGATGGCAAATTCGGTTTTAATCGGAATCTTTGATGGGGTGCATGCCGGCCATCAAGAACTGATTCAGATTGCCAAGAAGCATGGTGATGTAACTGCGCTTACTTTTTACCCGCACCCAACTTCAATCTTTGCGCCAGAGCGAACCCCGATGCAATTGCTTCCGTTAGAAGATCGCATCGCACTTTTAAAAGCTAACGGTGCAACCCGGGTAGAGGTTATTGAATTTACCCCTGAGTTTGCCAAGCTTTCGCCCGATCAATTCATCTCACAAATTTTGCAAGATCAACTATCGGCGGATCATGTAGTAGTTGGCGAAAACTTTACCTTCGGGCATAAAGCCGAAGGCACGGCAAAGTATTTACAAGACGCAAGTCACGGTTTTAAGACCACGATCGTTAAGTTAGAAGAGAATCGAGGAACCCCGGTTTCTTCAACCCGAATTAGAAATCTAATTATTGATGGCGATGTCGAACGTGCCGCAGAAATGTTAACCCGACCTCATTATTTAGTTGGGCCAGTTGTGCATGGCGAGAAGCGCGGGCGAACTATTGGTTACCCAACAGCAAACCTAGGTTTAGAACAGTTGGCCTGCATTCCAGCAGATGGTGTCTACGCCGGTTGGTTAACAGTTGGCGGCAACCGTTGGCAATCTGCAATTTCAATTGGAACTAATCCAACATTTCCGGGAGTGCGCGGACGCCAAGTAGAGGCATATGCCTTAGATCAAATTGGTCTTGATTTATATGATCAAAGTGCCAAGCTTGAATTTGGTTTCCGCCTTCGTGATACCTTGAAATTTGATTCACTTGATGCGCTTCTGGTTCAGATGAAATCTGATTGCCAACAAGCAGCAAAATTGACTTCGATCTCCGCATAGATAAGGCTCGATTTCGCCTCCCAAAAGAGCGCTGGTAGCCTTGGGGCACAACAAGCGAGCAAGCGAGCCTTCGTGAGTCACACCGAGGCCCTCGTGATCAGAAAACGGAGTACCAACAATGGCACTACAGCCAGCAGAGAAAAAAGAAATCATTGCAAAGTTCGGCGCATCCGCGACTGACACAGGAAGTCCTGAAGCACAGGTCGCATTGCTATCAAAGCGAATTGAAGAGTTAACCGAACACCTAAAGGTAAACAAGAACGATCACCACAACCGTCGTGGTCTTCTACTTATGGTTGGTAAGCGTCGTCGTATTTTGCAATACCTTGCAAAGACAGATGTAACTCGTTACAGAGCGATTATCGAAAAGCTCGGTATTCGTCGCTAACTAAAAGCAAGACAACTTTCATCAGTTAATCGGTCCTCGGTAGTGGTTTCCGGTTACGAAAAACCGTGAACTTCGATCGAAGATCCATTTTCTGATGTTTGATTATTAGAAATGGAGCGACCTATGGAAGGTCAAGATGTTAAGACTGCCGTTGCAAAAATTGATAACGGTAAATATGGAAAGCGTGAAATTCGCTTTGAAACTGGGCGCCTAGCCCGTCAAGCTGCAGGAACTGCACTTGTTTATTTAGATGATGATTCAATGTTGCTTTCAGCAACAACTGCTTCAAAGCAGCCAAAGGATCAATTCGATTTCTTCCCACTTACAGTGGATGTTGAAGAGCGCATGTATGCCGCCGGAAAGATCCCAGGATCATTCTTCCGTCGTGAAGGTCGTCCTTCAGAAGATGCGATTCTTACTTGCCGTTTGATCGACCGCCCACTTCGTCCAGCATTCGTAAAGGGTCTGCGTAACGAAGTTCAGGTTGTCGTCACCGTTATGGCTTTGAACCCAGATCACATGTATGACGTGCTCGCTATCAACGCAGCATCAATGTCTACACAGCTTGCAGGACTTCCATTCTCTGGTCCGATCGGCGGCGTTCGCGTTGCATTGATCGAAGGACAATGGGTTGCATTCCCAAATCACTCTGATTTGGAGAAGGCAGTCTTTGACATGG
>DAIOGD010000078.1:0-5347 GCA_036745395.1 Candidatus Nanopelagicaceae bacterium
TTAGCGCAGTAAATGAACCACCTGGTGAGTTGATGTACATCATGATGTCGCGATCCGGATCCATAGATTCCAGAGTTAGCAATTGCGCCATCACATCGTTAGCAACGGTGTCATCGATTGCTTGGCCTAAGAAAATAATGCGCTCTTCAAATAGTTTTGTGTATGGATCTAAGCGCTTGTAACCGTATGAAGTCTTCTCTTCGATAGTTGGAAGCACGTAGCGAGAGGTGAATTCATTTACCTTCTCTAGATTATTCATGTTATTTAGATTGCTCATGCGGTTCCACCACTTCCTGAAACTTGACCAGCCGAACGAACAACATGGTCTACAAATCCGTATTCCTTTGCTTCTTCAGCGGTGAACCAACGGTCACGATCTGAGTCGGCTTCGATGGTTTCAGCCTTTTGGCCGGTGTGGAATGAGATCAGTTCCGCCATCTTCTTCTTTGTGAATGACATTTGTTCTGCTTGAATCTTGATATCTGATGCAGTTCCACCGATGCCGCCTGATGGTTGGTGCATCATGATGCGAGCATGTGGCAGCGCGTAACGCTTTCCTGGCGCGCCTGAGCAAAGTAGGAATTGACCCATTGATGCAGCTAAGCCCATCGCAACAGTTGCAACATCGTTCTTGATGTATTGCATGGTGTCATAGATAGCCATACCAGCAGAGATCGATCCGCCTGGTGAGTTGATGTAAAGGAAAATATCTTTATCGGGATCTTCTGCAGCAAGTAAAAGCAGTTGTGCTGAGATCGCATTGGCCATTGAATCTTCGACAACGGAACCAAGGAAGATGATGCGTTCACGAAGTAAGCGTTCGTAAACCTGATCGCCGAGTCCGCCACCTGGCGTAGCGCCCGCTAATTGCGGAGTAATAATTTCCAAGAGATCCTCCTGTGCCGATTTTTTCTACTGTATTGACCTTAACAACTAATCGGCGCGAATGCTTCCGCAAATTGAGAAAAATAAGCCTGGGCCTGTTCGCCCTGAGAGATAACTTATTCGGCGGCTGGAGCAGCTTCTTGCTTTGGCGCCAACTCTTCAAGGTTTACTGCTTTACCTGACTTGGTAACTACCTTTACGCGAGCCAATACGCCAGCAAGTGCCTTTGCGCGAGAAACTTCAGCGACCATTGTTGTGATCTGGCCGGCTTCAGAAACTTCCTTGATGAATTGGTCTGGTGTCATTCCATAACGCTGGGATGCACGGACCAAATATTCAGTTAGCTCTGATTCGTTAACCGAGACTGATTCCGCCGAGACAATATTGTCGAAGAGAATTTCTTGGGTTAGTGACTTAGTTACTTCTTCCGTGACTTCCTTGCGGTGAACGTCATCTTCTAGACGTCCTTCTTTTTCAAGGTGATCATTCACTTCATCTTCAATGACATTTGTTGGAAGTGGAATCTCAACATCGGCGATCAGCTTCTCAACCAAGAGGTCGCGGGCATGGGCGCCTTGTTCAAGGTGCTTAACGCGCTCTAGGCGAGTTTGAATATCGGTGCGAAGTTCAGCAAGAGTTTCAAATTCAGATGCCAACTTGGCAAATTCATCATTCAATTCTGGAAGGTCTTGGTGCTTAACTGCCTTAACAGTTACTTCAACTTCGCCCTTTTCATTTTCCTGTTGGCCAACAAGTTGGGTATCAAAGCGCTTTGTTTCTCCGGCACTTAGACCGGCTAGCGCTTCATCTAGTCCATCAACCATGCGATTGGTTCCGACTTCATAGGAAATATCGTTTGCGGTTCCGCCTTCAACTTCCTTGCCATCGATTGTGGCTTTGAGGTCGATGGTTACGAAATCGCCATTAGCAATTGCCTTTTCAACGGTTGAAAGTGTGCCAAAGCGCTTGCGAAGTAGGTCTACTTGTTCGGCAACTTCATCATCCGAAACGACCACATCTTCAACAGTGAGAGTGATTTCAGAGAAGTTAGGAAGCTTCAATTCTGGGCGCACATCTACCTCAGCAGTAAATGAGAACATCTCGTTATCAACCAACTTGGTGATATCGATTGTTGGGCGGCCAATTACATAAACGTTCTGCTCTTTTAGAGCCGCTGCGTACATCGGTGAAAGTGATGAGTTGATTGCTTCGTCCAAGACTGCGGCGCGACCAACGCGCTGATCGATCATGGCTGCAGGTACGTGGCCCTTACGGAAACCTGGGATGTTGATCTTGGTTGCAAGAGTCTTATAAGCACCATCGATATAAGGCTTCAATTCTTCGAAAGGTACTTCGATTGCAAGCTTTACTCGAGTTGGAGAAATTGTTTCGACAGCGCTCTTCACTTTGCTCCTTCGTATTTAGATCTTCTTTAAATCGTTTAACTTGTTTAAATAAATAAACTTTTTTAAACAATTTTTAAATCTATTTTGAATTCTGGTCGGGGCGGGGAGATTCGAACTCCCGGTCTCCTGCTCCCAAAGCAGGCGCGCTAGCCACTACGCTACGCCCCGCGGCGTAAGTGGCAATTCTATGGCTTTATTTTGAGTTGTCTAACCGGCCCTTTTTCTCGCGGAATTTCTATAAAAATAAGATAAAAATAAGATAAAAATAAGAAAGGACCCCGGGTTTCCCCGAGGCCCTTTGGACTTATTTACTTCTTGATTAACTAGCTATTACTTGCCGGTCCAGATGTTGATTGGAGATGACAAGAAGTAGATCAAGAACAAGCCGGTAACGCCGTATAGCAATCCGTGAACTTCCTTGCCACGGCCTTGTACTAAACGGACCAGGATGTGTGAAACGAATCCTGCACCGATACCAACAGAGATGCTGTAAGTGAATGGCATCAAGATGATGGTTAAGAATGCTGGGATTGCAATACCTAGATCATCCCAGTCAAGATTCTTAATTTGAGTCATCATCAAGAAACCAACGATTACTAGCGCAGGTGTAGCAGCTTCGTAAGGAATAACTGCAACAAGCGGAGCCAAGAAGGTAGCTAGCAGGAACAAGATTCCGGTAACAACCGAGGCAAGACCTGTGCGAGCGCCTTCGCCAACACCTGATGCTGATTCAATGTATGAAGTATTTGAAGAGATGTTTCCAACTCCACCAGCTACAGCTGCAACACCATCAACCAAGAGGATGCGATCGATATTTGGGATGTTGCCATCCTTGTCGATTAGGCCACCTTCAGTTGCGATAGCGGTAACTGTTCCAACATTGTCGAAGAAGTCAGATAGGAACAATGAGAAGATCAGCAAGATTGCTGAAACAACCGTTACTCGGTTGAACGCACCACTCAGATTGATATGGCCAAATAGGCTGAAATCTGGAGTAGCGACGATCTTGTGAGGGATTGATGGAACGTTTAGTCCCCAGCCCTTTGGATTTACATTCTTGCCATCGAAGTTAGGACCGATCTTGAAGGCCTTTTCTAGGATAATTGCGAGAACGGTTGTTGTAATAATGCCGATAAGAAGCGCACCCTTAACCTTGCGAACAAGAAGTGCGATCATTAGGAATAGGCCAAATGCGAACACAACGATTGGCCAGCCAACAAGGTTTCCGTTGTCACCGAGTTGAACAGGAACTGGCCCTGTACCGGTGCGACGTACGAAACCTGAATCAACCAAACCGATCAAGGTAATGAACAGACCAATACCTACTGCGATTGCAGTCTTAAGTTGTTGTGGCACGGCGCGGAATACAGCGGCACGGACACCAGTAAGAACTAAGACCACGATGATCAGGCCTTCGATAATTACAAGACCCATCGCATCTGCCCAGGTCATCTTCGATGCAATACCAACTGCAACGAAAGTGTTTAGGCCAAGGCCAGTAGCAAGAGCCAATGGGAAGTTAGCAACAACGCCCATGAGGATTGTTAGAAGACCTGCCATGAGAGCAGTCATTGCAGCAACTAGGGCAAGATTTGGATGATCTCCGCTTCCGCCTAGATATTTTCCATCGCCATCTTTCACTAGTCCGATGATGAGTGGGTTTAGGGCAACGATGTAAGCCATTGTGAAGAACGTGACGAAACCACCACGAATTTCACGACCTACAGTGGAACCACGTTGCGATATTTTGAAGAAACTATCGAGCATGAGGGACCTTCCTGATTTTGGTATCGGGGGTGTTTGCGACCCCGTGTGTAGTCACGACACACAAGCCGGAGGAAGATGGCAAAAGATTAACCATCTACCCCTCAGTAATGACAAACCGACACCACCGAACCCCAATTAAATGGGCCAAAATCCCCGCGTATTTCGAACTTACGCAGGGATTTTGAGCCTAGGAACGCGGTGTAACATTGCGCCACAATCGCAATTCATGCGGGTGTAGCTCAATGGTAGAGCCCCAGCCTTCCAAGCTGGCCATGCCGGTTCGATCCCGGTCACCCGCTCCAGATTACTTATCTATTAGGCAACAGATCCGACTAGTGTCGATGTAAAGCTGCCCGTCATGACAAGACCTGGTGAGGGAACGTTTTCGGCACACAGAACAACCGCAGTTAACTGATGTGAAGTGGCGACTGCGCTTCCATCAATAATTACTTGAGCAGTAATCCCATTCTCATAGTCGTAACTTGATCCTCTCTTGGCCTGACCATCTACAACTACGTAATTCGTTACGGGCGGAGAACTAAGTGCCGCATCTGATGTGGAAAAGCGTAAAGTTTTAAATGCTCCATCAGCTGTTGCTCCATGAATATAAATTTCGACAATGTAACTTTTTCCTGCCGCAAAATTTCCGAAGGTTAAAGTTGCAGTCCCATTAGAAGTTCCAGAAATATTCGGAAAAGTTAACGTTCCACTTTTCACTTCGGATGGGCCTGTTGCTCCAGTTGCACCAGCGGAACCGTTACTTCCATTAGTTCCTGCAGTTCCAGTATCACCTTTGGGACCAGTGGCACCTGTTGCTCCAGTTGCTCCAGTTGGACCTGGAGTTCCACCGCCACCACTACCCGATGGACCCGTTGGTCCTGCGGGACCTGCGGGACCAGTAGCACCAGATGAACCTGCGGGGCCTGCCGGACCAGCGGGACCGGTATCACCTTTCGGTCCGGCAATTCCTGTTCCCGATGTTGCAACACCTTTTGCACCATCTTTTCCATCAACGCCATTTAATCCTGTTGGACCTGCGGGACCAACAGGTCCGCGAAGTGAAACAGGGATCGGCCAATGTCCATTTAATTTTGGACCATACATATTGAGAGCAACTCGATCGATGTAAAAATCTCCGTCGATACCAAGCGATGCTGAAGGCACACCTTTTCCATTAAGGATTGTGTTCGAAACTGATGCAGTAATTCGCCCCGTTTTATTGATGATGCTTTTACTTGCAGCATCCGCGGTATTCATTGTTATTGCAGTTAAAGAAGTACTTATTGAAG
>DAIOGD010000079.1:0-1421 GCA_036745395.1 Candidatus Nanopelagicaceae bacterium
GTTGCTCTTCTTCCAAAAGAACCCGGGAGAATTCGGCGAATAAAAGATCGGAATGAAATATCTACACCAACAACTCGAATCTCTTTATCAAGTGGCGCCAAGTAGAGATCTGATGAGCGAACCACACGCAAACCATTCACATCAACTATCTGGTGATCCAAAACATCGGCATCCAGAAGGGATTCGCCAGATCTACGTTGGTAATCCTGTAGGTTAATTTTTGTTGAAGAAAGCAATATTTCATTGTGGGTCAATTTTGAAATTCGAGCACCGTCGATAAATGACCGGCGTTGACCGACTTTTACGATTAGCCCGGAAACTGGTGGATATGTCTCTTCGCCATGACGCACAACGATGTCGACTAATTTTCCAATTAGCTTTCCATTATTATCTTTTACTGGGCGATTAATTAAACCTGCAACAGATACTAGGGATTCCCGAATTGTCTTACGTTCTAAAACTGAATCGCGACGCCCAACTAGACGTTTGGCCACCGTATTGATTCCGGAAACTGGTGGCGTTTTCATACCCAAATCTTAGGCGAGACCTAGCCTTACCCCCACCAGAGACTTTGAACGGACCGTTAATTTCTGGATTAGTGCATCAAAGGCCTGTGTAGCAGGACTGTTTTGATCGGCAATAACAATCGGCATCCCGTTATCGCCACCTTCGCGAAGTTCTGAGGTGAATGGAATCTGCGCGATTAATGGAACATCTGCTCCTACTAATTGGGCCAATCGGTTTGCCGCCTCAAGCCCACCGCCACTTCCAAAGATTGAAATCTTTTCCCCACACTTGGCGCATTCGGTATCTGACATATTTTCAACAACACCAATAATGTGTTGCTTCAATTGATGTGCAATTCGCCCAGCTCGTTCAGCAACTTCAGCTGCGGCAACTTGTGGCGTTGTAACAACCAAAATCTCAGATGCGGGAAGCAATTGTCCAAGCGAGATTGCGATGTCCCCAGTTCCGGGTGGTAAATCTAAAAATAAGAAGTCGAGGTCGCCCCAATAGGCATCGCTTAATAATTGTTCCAAAACCTTATGCAACATTGGGCCGCGATATGCAACGGCATCGCCACGCTCTGGCTTAAACATCTCCATGGAAACAACTTTTACGCCGTAAGCCTCAACCGGGATGAATGTCTGATCAATCGCCGTTGGGCGTTTTCCTAGAATTCCCATCAACCGCGGTACGGAGTGACCGTAGACATCGGCATCTAGAATTCCAACTTTAAATCCTTGCTTCGCCGCGGAAACGGCAAGATTTACCGTAACGGAAGATTTGCCTACCCCACCTTTACCAGATGCGACACCGATAACCCTAGTTAATGAATCTGGTTGTGCAAATGGAATAAATTTTTCTCGCCCACCACGCAATAATTTTTTAACAGCGCCTCTTTGTTCGTCATTCATTAC
>DAIOGD010000079.1:1521-5293 GCA_036745395.1 Candidatus Nanopelagicaceae bacterium
GGGTGAAGATCCTCAACTTTTAGATCCTCATATCCCGGTCCAAGATTTTCGCGAAGTTCTGCGGTGGCATTGTTCGCAAGGTTTTTAGCTTTATTAATTAATCGCGCTAAATCCCTTGATGCCTTTGGAAGTTTTTCTGGACCAAGTAGAAAAATTGCTGCAAGGACGAGCACAATAAATTCGCCGCCACTTATTCCAAACATGAGTTGATCGTACCCTCTTTGGCCTATCCCGGTTTATTACTTAGCCGCGATGAGTTTTAAAGAAACCTGGATCGACTTGCTTCCGCGATTTAATTCAACGGTAATTACATCGCCAACACTATGTGAACGAACGGCAACGATCGCCTCTTCGGCGCTATTAACTGGGTTCCCATCGATAGCAACAATGATGTCACCCGCCCGGATTCCAACTTTTGCCGCTGGTGAGCCAGGAACAACAGAACCCGCTACATCAGCCACCTTTGCACCGAGGCCGGTAAATCTTTCATCTAATGAAAGCCCCATGATTGGGTGTGTTGAAGTTCCGGTCTTAATAAGTTGTTCCGCAGTTTTTCTTGCTTGATTTATGGGTATCGCAAAACCTAGACCAATAGATCCGCTTTGTCCTGTAAAGCTTGAACCGAGTGAAGCGATTGCTGAGTTAACTCCGATTACTGCTCCCGAGAAATCAACAAGCGGACCGCCAGAGTTTCCAGGGTTTATCGCGGCATCGGTTTGTAGGGCATTAATAAATGCACTTTCGCCACTTCCGCCACTAGAAGTTACGGCACGGTTTTTCGCACTGATAATCCCAGAGGTAACAGTTCCAGATAGTCCAAGAGGTGATCCGATCGCGATTACATTGTCACCAACTGCAATCTTGTCGCTATCGCCCAGTTGCAAGGCCGGTGCATCAGTTACATCGATCTTTATTACTGCAAGATCGTATGCGGTATCTCGACCAACTAATTTAGCGGGGTAATTTTTACCATTCGCAAGGCTGACCCGAATATCTCCCCCATTTAGCGAAGCTTCAATTACGTGATTATTGGTCAGGATGTAACCGTTGTTTGCGATAAAGAATCCCGACCCTGTGTCGCCACCTTGGGAACTAGTAACTTGAATTGAAACGACCGATGGAGCGACCCTTGCTGCGATTCCTGCAATCGAATCTGGCTTGCGTTCAACGGTATTAGTTGTGCTTACTAAATGTGTATTTGAAATTAGCGATGTTGTACTGTGCCCAATAATACTTCCAACAACTCCGGCAACTAGGGCCATTGTGATTGCAGTAAGGAGTGAGACGCCTCTTCGACTTTGACTATTCTCAAAGCTTGTCAAAGGTGCCTGATTAGAAACCCACCATGGCGTATCGGTTGATGGCTTTTGATCGTCTTGGTTCACGGCAACTCCAAAATTTCGGTAGACCTATATTTTATTTGCAAGAAGCACTCCGCCGCCAATTGGAAGCAGAGTTGAGCGCCATCTTGAGTCCTCTTTGATTGCCTTAATCGAGTCACGTCTAGCAATAGTTTCAAAATCGCGTTGCGTTGGGTCGGCCACTCGCCCGCAATCCAAGGCGTTATCGATTAAAAGCACACCATTTGCTTTAAGTAACCTGAAACTTTCCTGAACCACTTCCACCATATCTTTTGGCGAACGCACAATCATTAGGTCATAGTTTGCATCCGCTAGCTTTCCGACAATCTCAACTATATTTCCAGTGATCAATCTAAATCGTTGGGCCGAGATACCAGCCTCCTCAAAAATACTTCGAGCCGATCCGGCATGTTCACGTTCAGAATCTATCGATGTTAGAGATGAATCCGCCGGTGATCCATTAAAGGCCCAAAGGCCACTAACGCCAGAGCCAGTTCCAATTTCAACGATTGCCCTGGCATTTATTAATCCTGCTAAAAATTGAATTAAGCCACCGACGCCAACGCTTGGATCAGTTACCCCAACCTCTTGTCCATTCTTTCTGGCTTGTTGCATGAAAAAATCCTCATGTGGGAAGTTTTCTGAAAAGGCAAAGCTGTCTCCTCGAGAAGATGCGCCAGGTACATTCACATTGGGCATATTACCCATGGGGAAGTTAAAGAGTAGTTAGCCACTGCGTTAAAACTCTTACGCCGTAACCGGTTCCGCCCTTTGGATTTTCACCAGAGTCAGTTTCAGATCTGGCTGGTCCAGCAATATCTAAGTGAAGCCACTTTCGCTTGCCGGCGAAGTGTTCTAAGAAGAGTGCAGCGGTTACCGAACCGCCATTGAAATCCGGCTTCTCAGCGGTGTGATTGAAATCAGCAATGGTGCTTTTAAGTGCAATTTTGTAATCATCAACTAATGGCATACGCCAAACTCTTTCGCCAATCTTCTCGCCAGCACTCGAAAGATCATTTGCTAATTTCTCATTTCGCGAATACATGGCTGAATATTGCCGGCCCAATGCCAAAGTAGCTGCGCCGGTTAGCGTTGCAATATCGATTAAATAATCCGGATTTAATTTGGCATCTGCATAAGCCAAACCATCGGCCAATACCAATCTTCCCTCTGCATCAGTATTAATGACTTCAACAGTAGTTCCACCGTAATGCTTGATTACATCAGAAGGTCTTTGTGCGCTTCCAGAAAGGGAATTCTCGGCGCACATGAGTAATGCGGTAACACGTACCTTTGGCGACTTCTTTTGTATTTTGGCAAGGGCCGCAATATTTAGAACTGTAGTGAGCGCAGCCGCAGCACCAGCCATATCGCTCTTCATTCCGATCATAAATTCGTACGGGCGTTTAAGTGAAACCCCACCAGTGTCAAAAGTAATTCCTTTTCCAACAATTACAACGTGTGGCCATTTGCTAGATCCTTTTGGTGCATATGAAACTTCGATAAGTCTTGGGCCTGGTTTTGGGGATGAATTTCCAACCGCTAGAAGCCCACCAAACTCCTTCAGCGCAGCACCACTCTTTACCTTGACGCTGAGGGCAGAATTCTTGGCATCGGCTACTAAAGACTTTGCTCTGTTCACTAACCAAAGTGGATTCTTGATATTTGAAGGCGTATGAATTAAATCGCGAGCTTGCCAAACACCTATTGCTAATACTTTTCCAAAATCCACTTCACTGGTGAAATTACCGATTAGCGTGAAATTTGAAGCCGCGGCCTTGCTTCCAGGTTTTGAACTCTTCTTTTCAAGCCAGCTATAACTGGCAAGGGTCATAGCTATTACGTGGTTAGTTGCGGTTGTTGAATCTGAAACGAGAGCACTTAAGACATCAACCCCGGAGTTCTTAACTTTGCGAGCCAAAGCGATACCAGCTTTGCGAAGATCATCTGAAGTTGAAGCACCAACTCCAACTAGGTAGAGGCGCTTAACCTTTCCAACTGAAACAGGAAATTCAAATAATTCTCCAGCTTTACCCGTTGCATCGGGCCAATTACTTAAAATTTGCTGAAAAGAAAGATTTAAATCCTTCGCTAATTTTTTAAGTAATTTACTATCCGGGATAAATACTTCATCACCAATTGATATTGGAACTGCGAGCGCATCATAATCAAGTGTAAGAACTTCAGATTCTTTAACTAGTGAAATTGTTGGGATGAGCTTTGGTGAATTTATAGTGCTCACTTCTTAAATTTTATTTCTTAACGAGTGAGACCGCTGCCTGAAGAGCATTTCCAAGATTTGTTGCTTCTTCAACATTTAACTCGACAACTAGTCGGCCGCCGCCTTCAAGCGGAATTCGCATTACCAGACTGCGGGCTTCCTTGGTAACTTCCATGGGTCCATCACCAGT
>DAIOGD010000080.1:0-2546 GCA_036745395.1 Candidatus Nanopelagicaceae bacterium
ACAAGAAGTTGTGGTTTGACGGCATCGATTTGAGCGATAACCGAACCCAATTCACTTTCGGCCGCTAGCCAAAGATTTGGATCAATTGCATTTAATCTTTCGGCGCGAAGTCTTACTTGTGATGCAGATTCTTCACCGCTTATGTATAGCGAAGTAATTTTCTGACGCGCACTTTCTGCTGCAACACTTAGCAAGAGCGTTGATTTACCAACACCAGGTTCGCCCGCCAATAAAATTGCGGCACCAGGTACTAAGCCACCACCGAGAACGCGATCTAATTCAGAGACGCCACTTGACCTAGCTTTTGCGCTTTCGAGATTGACTTCGCCGATTGGAAGTGCGGCAGCTGTTACATGGCCCGCGACCAATGAAAGTTTCTTTGGCGCGGCTACTTCTTCAACACTGCCCCAGGCTTGGCATTCACCACAGCGGCCAACCCACTTAGTCGAGGTCCAGCCGCACTCAACACAGCGGAATGGATCCTTCGCGGGTGCTGAGCTCTTTGCCATGGCCAAACCCTATTGCCTTGGGCTGACGGGGCAGGTTTAGACCGTGGGAATGCGGAAAATACCCCCAAAGGCTCGCCGATGGGGGTCTTGCAAATGGCTTGCATCAGGAGCACCCTTTTCCCAGCCCGCTTTCAGGTGACTACATATGAGTTACTTGCCGGCAGCTGCCAAGAGCTAAAGAGCTCTCGGAACCTAATGCCCCACGGAGGCTAATAGATGGTAAACCTAACAAACGGCCAATGGAGTTCGTTGTACAACATGTTCTCCTTTGGTTTGATCTCGATGCTCGCGTGCACCGTTTACACATTGGTGTCACAGAGCCGTGTTCTACCGAAGTACCGTAGTGCGCTCGTACTTTCCTCAATGGTTACATTCATTGCTGCGTATCACTACTTCAGAATCTTCAACTCCTTCAACGAATCTTCAATGAAGGGTGCAGTAACAGTCGGAACTTCACAAGGCTCATTCAACGAGGCATACCGCTACGTTGACTGGATCCTAACTGTGCCTCTACTTCTAGTAGAAGTTATTGCAGTTCTAGGACTTGCAAAGGCAGCTGCATCTTCAATGATCGGTCGCTTGGTTCCAGCATCTGCTGCAATGATCGCACTTGGCTACCCAGGTGAAATTTCAAATGTAAACAGCACCAAGATCATCTTCGGTGTTCTTTCAACAATTCCATTCCTATACATCCTTTATGTTCTATTCGTAGAACTAGGAAAGTCACTTGATCGTCAACCAGAAGGTGTTGCAGCAACCGTTGGTCGCTTGCGTCTACTTCTTATTGCGACATGGGGCGTATACCCAATTTCATACCTTCTTCCAATCATCAACAAGACAACCGAAGCTAACGCTGCCGGTTCCTTCGTTGGTCGCCAGATTGGTTACACAATCGCAGACGTACTTGCAAAGTGCGTATTCGGATTAACAATCTACAAGATTGCTAAGATGAAGTCTGTTGCAGAAGGAATGAAGGACGATCACTAATCTGATCAAAGATTAAAGTTAGGGCCACTTATTACAAGTGGCCCTAATTCTTTTTCTAGGCGATATTCTTAAGGTATGACAAATTATCGATGGGGCGGATACTTACTAACCGCGATGGGCCTTATTAATCTTAGATATCACACAGGCCACCCAAATAATCTGCTTCACAGTTTGATCATTTCCATTCCCGGCGTTCTGCTGTTGCTCGCTACTTTGATCAAGCCGTTTCCAGAATTACTACAAAAGCGACCGGTAAAAATCGCAATCTCAGTAATTGGTATTGCATTGATTCTTTATGCTGGAATTAATAAATAATTTAGTGTTCTTGGTCGATGCCTTTTCGGCCCCAGTAAACCCACATTCCCATAACGGATAAGACCAACGAAAAGCCAAAGAGTAAATCTTCAATCGGAGCTCCGGCTAGTCGCCTTCCGATAATTGCTGCTGGGTTATACATAACGATATTTCTAGAAGTTAGCCACCAATTAGTGATCAATTGGAATGGCAGAATGATTGCGTACGAAGTCCAGAAGACCGATTTTGTTAGAAGTTGGGTTCTAATTACATAAAGATCAAATAAGACCGAAGCAATTACTGAGCCAAGAGCTATGTCGGTGTAAATCATCTCTTCTCATCTCCGACCGGCCAATGTTTCTTCACCGTGCGCACGCCTTCGATGGTCATGATGGCTGCGATTGGGACGATTAAAAAGAAGAGAAATTCTTCAAGGGGAATTTGAAACGGGCCGTAAATACCGAGGATCTGCTTCTTATCAAAACTCCAGTGGTGATTCGCTACCGCATATGCATCCCAAATTATGAATGGAATGCCAACTGGGATCACACTAAGAAGGACCCGTCTAATTCGCTTTAGTACCCGGATCTTTAATACGAGTTCTAGCCAAAAGGAACCAACAACCGTGAAGATCAACATTGCTAAATAACTAAACTTCAGCACCGCTACCCCCAATCCCTTATTTTCCTATACTAGACCTATGTCCCTTGGCGCTGCGTCGGTCTTCAATGGCGTCAGACGTTTTTCTTCTAGCGC
>DAIOGD010000080.1:2646-5246 GCA_036745395.1 Candidatus Nanopelagicaceae bacterium
TGTCCCTTGGCGCTGCGTCGGTCTTCAATGGCGTCAGACGTTTTTCTTCTAGCGCAGTTGCACTTGGAATTTTTTTCGCCGTACTTCTGAATTCATTGGTTGGGAATAAGAATCTTTCCTGGCAGGTCCTGCTGGCCCTAGTTGCAATTGCAATTGGCATTCCTCATGGCGCAGTGGATCACCTAATAGCGATTAAGACGGATTCTAAATTCAGGCTTGCCGTTCTTATTTTCATTTACGTGGCTATTGCGGTACTTGCGGTTTTAGCGATTCTTAAATGGAATGTAGTTGGCTTTCGATTGGTATTAATCATGTCGGCCCTTCACTTTGGAATTGGTGATACTGCCTATCTGGCCGAGCTTGACCGATTAAACACTCGAAAAGTTATGACACGAGTACAGCAATTCTTCTTTGCGCTAGCAATTGGTGCCGTTCCAGTCTTAATACCACTGACAAAAAAAGAGAGCACCAGCGCACTTGGAAGAGTTAATGCAGGTCTAATTAACTGGGCTGGAAATTTAACCGATGCGATTTACCGAACAACTCTGGTGCTTGCATTAATTGCAGGATTGCTACTACTTCTCGCACGGAGATTTAGGGATTTGGTTGATCTGTTACTTCTAACAACTTTGGCAGTATTTGCACCACCACTAGTGGCATTTGCGATCTACTTTGGTTGCTGGCACGCGATGCGCCACACCGCCAGACTTACCTTGTTACTTTCAAAATCAATTTCAGCTGCCGCATCAAATAGACCTAAAGAATCATTTTTAAAGGCCGTTATCCCAGGGTTGCCGGCTTTGGTTCTGACTCTAATGGTTGCGGTTGGGGTAACTATCGCAAAGGGAAGCGACCTAACTGCGGATTACCTTTGGTACTTGCTAGTCGTTGTTTGGGCGCTAACGGTTCCGCACATGTTGGTAACCGCCAGAATCGATAAGCGGGCTCTTACAAAATAACTAGGGAATTACTTTCCGGCGCCAACGGTTGCTGGGTGAATTACAAATAGTGGAAGCTCCCGCTTCTTCTGTTCCTTCTTGAGAAGTGAAATTGCATCCATGCGGGCATCGCAATGTTCCTTTAGAACGTTATATGCCGGGATTCCCATTAGAGCGATTAATTCCGGTTGGTTGGAAATATAAACCGGCTCTTTCCCTACATGCGCTTCGGTATTACCAGTGCAGTACCAAGCGAAGTCTGCGCCACCATCGCCCCAAGCAAGTCTTTCGTATTCGCCAATCACATTAACTGTTATTTCGCGTTCGCCAAATTCACGAGTTTCAAAGCTTCTGCGAATTGGTAATTGCCAACAGACATCAGGCTTGGTCTCAACGAAGTGGACGCCTTCTTTTTCGGCTAAGTGGTGCAAGACGCAACCAAATGATCCGGTGTATCCAGGTGCGGTATGACCAACGCGGTTCAAGAAAATACATGAATCATTTACTTTGCGAGTTTTACGATCCTTATCTAAACCAACTTCGGAAACCTGCATCTTGCCATTTGGCTTCTTTGGTTGTGCTTCATCGTAGAACTGCCACATATCCTTAGTAATTCGCTTTGCAATCTCTAAAGTTCTTGCTTCATCTTCTTCATCAGAATAGTAAGCGCCGTCAGAACAGCAACCAGCATCAGGCTTATCGGCATCAATGCCGCAGCAACCATTTCCGTAGATGCAGGTCCAATAGGAAGTAAGCCAGGTCAAGTCACATTTGTATAGCTCTTCTTCGTTAGCTGGGTCAGCGAACTCAACCCAGTCTCTGGCGAAATTTGGTTTTACCTCTGGCATAGTGCGAGAGCCTAGGGCTTATTTCCTAAATAAGCACATCCCAAAATTGTGATTCGGTAGGCTTGTTGCATGAGCACCCTTTCGAGTAGCAAATACCAAGTTGGAATCATTGGTGTTGGGGTCATGGGCGAAGCTCTTTTGGCCGGCCTTGTTAACTCTGGCTTTGCTAAGTCTCAGATCGCTTTTGCAGAGAAGCGTGAAGAGCGAGCAACTGAAATATCAACCAAGTACGGTGCCACTCACAAGGAAATAAAAGATCTGGCCAGTACCAGCGATGTAATCCTTCTGGTCGTAAAACCACAAGACCTTGGATCGCTTCTAGCCGAATACGGTAACGATTTTAAGAGTGGATTGCTATTGGTTTCCTTTGCGGCTGGAAAGACCACATCCTTTATCGCGGGTCACGTTGGTAGCGATGTTGGAATCATCCGAGTCATGCCGAATACCCCAACCTTGGTTGGGTTAGGAATGGCTGCAGTTTCAACTGGCCAAAGTGTTGCAATAGAACAACTCACTTTTGTTGAAGAATTTCTAGCAACTTGTGGCAAGGTCATCACGGTTGATGAAAAATTACAGGATGCGGTAACTGCAGTAAGTGGATCTGGTCCGGCTTATTTCTTTGCCTTTGTCGAAGAGATGATCAAAGCAGCTACCGAACTCGGACTTTCGCCAGAGGATGCAAAGACACTAACAATTCAAACGATTCTTGGCGCTGGCAAAATGCTCGATGAAAGCGGATTAACCCCAACAAAGTTGCGCGAGAATGTAACGAGTCCGAATGGAACAACTGCTGCCGCTTTGAATAAGTTCAGCG
>DAIOGD010000081.1:0-5159 GCA_036745395.1 Candidatus Nanopelagicaceae bacterium
TAATCACAGAATGCGGATCTCGGGCATTTTCGTAATATTTTGCAAAGTGAAAAATAACTTCGCTGACTGTTAGGTCTGCCGCATCCTTCGTCGATTGAAGAACTATCCCAATGCGATTGCGCCAGGCGCTACTTTCATTTCCAAGTGATTGCGGATCAAGGCCCAGAACCGAGACCGTTCCAGAATCACGGTTTCGATAACCTTCAAGAATTTCAACAGTGGTGGTTTTGCCAGCGCCATTAGGTCCAAGCAAGGCAAAGATCTCTCCGCGCTTAACATCTAGATCAATTCCAGCAACGGCCACCTTGGTGCCATCTTTCTTGCTGGGGTAGCTCTTTACTAAGTTGCGAACCGATATCGCTACTTCAGAACTGGCTTGATTCACATCGCTATCTTGCCCTAATTAAGTGAAAGATACGAAATAATAAGAGTGTGAGCCCGCGTAGAAATCACCCCAAAGGTTCTAAGCGCACACCCAGAAATAATGATGATGAGCGCGACATCTCCTTGTCATCACAAACAGTAGAAGAACATGCAGAGGGAATATTTGTTGTCCGCCGAATTACCGGTTCGACATCAACCAAGCCCTATCGTTGTCCTGGTTGTGACCAATTAATACCTACGGCAACACCACATACCGTGGCCTGGTTGGAAGAAGACGTTGAATCTAGACGACATTGGCATACGGTTTGTTGGAACAAGCGCAATGATCGAAAGCCACGAACGCTACGCTCTAAAAGTGCTCCACGTTATTAGATTTAACCAATTTTCTTTGAGTGCAGAGCTTTAATAGCACCTTTAATAAATTTATCGGCAAATTTTGTTCGCTTAAAAGTCGTGAAGGCGATTGGAATATTAAATAGGGTTTTAACGATTGTTTGTGGGTAGGTAAATTCCAAGAGGCCTTCCGGTCCATGGATTCGGCCATAACCACTATCTTTAACACCACCAAAGGGAACTGATGAAATACCAGCAAATGCAATTACCGAATTAACCGAAACCATCCCACAGTGAAGCTCGGCCGCAATTTTCTCGCCATTTCGCTTTGACCAGACCGAAGCAGCCAGCCCATAACTACTTGCATTCGAAAGTCGGACAGCTTCTTGGATATTAGAAACAGTATTAATTACCAAGGTTGGCCCAAAGGTTTCTTCGGTTACGGCAGTCGAGCTCTCTGGAACATCTAGCAAAATCACTGGCTCAACAAATGGTGGTTTTACCGAATCCAGGCTACCAACCAAGAATTTGCCACCTTTGCTTACAGCGTCATCGATATGACTCTGGATGACATTTAGCTGTGATGGCATTGTTGCTGGGCCATAATTTCCATTTGCCCCAGGTTTGATTTCCTCGGCCAACGCCTTAATTTTTGCGATGAATTTAGCGGCAACCGAAGCCTCTACGTATACGCGTTCTGCGCCAATACATGTTTGACCAGCATTAGACATCGCAGACCAAAGGGCATATTCCGCAGCCATATCTACATCTGCATCAGCGGCGACGATGACCGGATCTTTTCCGCCACATTCAAGAACAACTGGAATCATTCTTTCAGCACATGAGGCGGCAACTTTCTTTGCAGTTCTTGTTGATCCCGTAAATGAAATTTTATTGACGGGGCTTTCGGTTAAAGCTTTTCCAGTTTCGGGAAGTCCGGTAACGACTTGGAAGATATCGGCGAACGGTGCGATTTCGTTAAAGGTTTCGCCTAGCCAATGTCCGACGCCTGGCGTGTATTCACTTGGTTTAAATACAACAGTGTTACCCGCAGCTAAGGCGTACGCGATCGAACCCATTGGAGTATAAATTGGATAATTCCAAGGACCGATTACTCCGACAGCTCCAACAGGTTTATGAAGTACTGAGGCTCGAGCATTAAACATTAATAATCCAGAAGGACGATTTTCCTTGGCTAATGTTTTGCTCGCGTGCTTTGCGGCCCAAGCTAAATGTCCAATTGCTAGTGATGCCTCCAGGACTGCATCGCTCAATGGTTTTCCAGTTTCGGCTCGGATGATTGCTGCCAATTCATCAAGGCGCTTTGTTAGTGAACTGCACCATTGGAGCAAAACCTTCTTTCGACCATGAAAACCAAGAGCTTGCCAGCCGACGGATGAAATATGCGCGCGATCAACCGCACCAAATACATCTTCCCGTGAGAAGTTTCGGTACTGTGCCAAGACTTCGCCAGTTGTCGGATTGTTGCTTGGGAATTGCGTTTGGGTCGAAAGGTTCATGCCATAAGACTAAACTTATTTCGTGCCAGAGTTAATACGTCCGAGTACGGTTTTGCCGGCAAATCGTCGACCTATAACCATTCATACGGCAGACGGCCTAAATCTGATCGGCGAAGTTGCATCCCCAATCGGTACACGGGTTGCCTCGATACTCTGCTTACATCCATTACCAACTGCTGGCGGAATGATGGATAGTCACGTCTACAAGAAGGCTGCGAACCGCCTACCCGAAATGGCCGGGTTAGAGATTATTCGTTTTAACACCCGTGGCACCGAGAGTGCTGACGGCAAGAGTGATGGTGAATTTGGCAATGGTGATAGCGAAAAATACGATGTTGAGGCGGCAATAAATTATTGCTTCGATAACTTAAACGTTGAAAAATTGTATGTAATGGGATGGAGTTTTGGCACCGACCTCGCATTGAAATTTGCCCGAGACCCAAGAGTTATCTCTTTAATCCTGTTAAGTCCACCGCTTCGAACTTCCAAGCCAGAGGATCTTGATTTTTGGGCTAGCGATGGTCGCCCAATTACTGCGCTAATTCCAGAACATGATGATTACCTAAAACCAAAAGAGGCAGCAATCGCATTTGAGCGCGTAAAGCAGATCAAGCTAATAAACGTGGATGATGCAAAGCATTTATGGGTAGGGGAGCCGGCAGTTTATCGAGTCTTATCTGAGATCGTTAAAGTTACGGCACCAGATAGATTGCCGTTACCAACAGAATACTAATTTAAAAAAGCTTTAAGCCTTATCCAAATTTGGATAAACAACTTCATCCATTATTAGCATCACTGCCGCGGCAAGTGGAACCGAGACCATGCCGCCAATTAGACCAAGCAGACTGCTTCCTATAAGCACGGCAATAATCGTTACCAAACCAGGAATTGATAAAGAGCGCTTCATGATCCGTGGCATCACTACGTAATTTTCAATTTGTACGTAAATTAAGTAAGCCAGGAATGCGATAACCGCTGCGGTGGGGGATTTGCTTAGCGAGACCAGAGTTACTACCGAGATTCCTAGGAAATGTCCGACCAAAGGAATCAATCCGCAAATAAATACCAACATCGCTAGCGCAGTCTTATAAGGAAGGTTAAGTGAGAATCCGAGAATTAAGGTAAATATTCCGGCGATTACCGCGACTGTTGCTTGGCCACCAACGAAGATCCCGATCCGATAAATAACCGCATCGGATAACTTTGAAACTCGATCGCGCCGTGAATTAGGAACCATTCGATAAGCCGCTTTAGTCACCGAAGGAAGTGATACCAAGAAATAAAGAGTGAGAATTAAAATAGTTAGCCCAGCAACGGCGCCAGAGATAACGGCTTTGCCAACACCGATTACTCCACCAAAAGCGCTGAAGGCTAATTTTCCATCCTTGATGGATGAAGTTACCTTCTTCTGAATTACATCGATGAACCCATAGTGATCATTTAATCTGCTGATTGTTGAATTGTTTTTCAGATCGGCAACTAATTTTGGTGCGTTATGCAAAAGTGAATTTACTTGGTCAACAATTGGGGGAATAGCCACCCATACAAAAAGCCCCAAGAAAACCAAGACGGTTCCGACGATGACGCCGACCGCGGCTGGGCGCGAAAGTTTGCGACGTTGAAGAGCAACAACAGCTGGATTCAAACCAGCGGCAAAGAAGAGTGAGATCAAAATCAAAACTAAGACTTGACTTGCCGATGCAAAGGCGCGAAGGAGGGTGATGGAGGTTATAGCGCCTGCGGCAACAAAGAAACCAAAGTAGAATGGGTGCGAACGGTTGAGTGGTTCACCACGAGATCCAAAATCCTCAGGTACGACTGGCTTTGGAGCCCGTTTGCGAATTGGATTCTTTAGGATTGGTTTCAACTTTGCCATTTCGCGATTTTAACCAAGCATTAAGAAATATAGGAGAGAATTAACCCGTGGCGGACTTACGAATAACTGGCTTAGCGGAAGAGATGACTTCCGTAGCTCGTTTGCCGTGGACCAAGCCTTTGGAGACCTGGCCTGAAGATTCATATTTGACCGACATGCGCGGTATCTCAAGGCACATCGTTCGCTTGGTTCGTTCGAGTGAAGATCCAGATTCCAAAATCTATGCGGTTAAGGAAACTGTTACCGAGTTCGCCAACCGCGAATATGGACTTCTTAGAGAATTAAATAATCGAACCGCACCTTGCGTTGAACCAGTCGCAGTAATTGATAATCGCGTTGACGATGCCGGTGAACCGCTTCCGGCGGCCATCATTACTCATTACCTTCCATTCTCGCTTCCATACCGCGTCATTTTGAGTGGTGAAATCACACCTCACGAAATTACAAATATGGCCAATGCGCTTGCTTTGTTACTTGTCCGACTTCACCTACTTGGTTTCTGGTGGGGCGATTGTTCACTTTCAAATACTTTATTTCGACGCGATGCCGATCAATTTGCCGCATATCTAGTTGATGCCGAAACCGGAGAGTTTCAAACAACTTTGACCGATGGTCAACGCGAACATGATTTAGATATTGCACTTTTTAACGTTGCCGCCGAACTTTCGGATCTTCAAGAGGCTGGCGTACTAACAACCGAGATGGATCCAATTCGCGCGAGTGAAGGATTGATCAAGCGCTATCGCAGACTTTGGAAGATGCTCAAAGAGCCACAGATTCTTGACCCATCAGATCGTCACGCAGTTGAAGGCGCAATGCGTACCTTGCAAGACCTTGGCTTCGCTGTTGAAGAAGTCGAAGTTTCAATTAAGGGCGATAAGGGAGAACTACACTTCCAACCTAAACTTGTGGCTGCTGGTTATCACAAGAACCGGTTATTTGAATTGCTTGGAATTCACGCCGAAGAGTTACAAGCAAAACGCTTGCTCGCATCCTTTGAACGTTTCCGCGGCCGTGAAGCTACTCCAAAGCCACCAATTCACGAC
>DAIOGD010000082.1:0-5138 GCA_036745395.1 Candidatus Nanopelagicaceae bacterium
GTTAAATGGTAAGGCGAACTCTTCTTCTTTTAGCGAAGGCGCGAGCGGTCGGATGCCTTAACCTTTACCAATGGCCTCATTGTTAGCACTTGTTTCAAGTCTCTTATGGGGCACTGCCGATTTTCTTGGTGGAAACCTCTCCAAGCGCTTTAAATCTTTAGCGGTTACTGGTGCCTCGCAATCGGTTGGCCTTTTTGTTGGATTAGCCTTAATTCTCCTCAACGGAAAATGGATCACGCCAAATCTCTCTTGGAATGGATACTTCCTTCCAGCAGTAGGCGCTGGAATCTGTGGCTTTCTAGGTTTGGTCTCCTTTTACTCTGGTTTATCAACCGGACGCATGGGAGTTGTATCTCCGATTAGTTCTTTAAGTGTTGTGATCCCGTTGGCTTATTCATTTATAAATGGCGAACGTCCAAAATCTTTTGCACTTTTAGGAATGCTGATTGCCTTAGTTGGTGCCTTTTGTGCTTCTGGACCGGAAGTTGTTAACGGTCTTCCCATCAAGCCATTGCTCTTTGGTCTCGGAGCTGCCTTCGGTTTTGGTACCGCGTTAACTTTTATGGCGCAAGGATCCAAAACAAGTTCGCTTTTTACTATGACCTCCATGAGAGTAGTGAGCGTTTCAGTCTGCCTGCTCCTGGCTCTTCGATTTAAAACGATCGGCGGCTTTAAATTTAATGATTTTCGAATTTTGACTGCAATCGGAGCTACTGATTTTTTGGCTAACTATTTCCTTGGGATTGCAACCACAAAGGGACTAGTTTCAATTGCCATGGTCCTGGGTTCACTATTCCCAATCGTTACGGCCTTACTCGCTTTCAGGTTTCTTCATGAACGCTTACACAAAGTTCAGTATCTTGGAATCGTTTTAGCAGTTACAGGAGTTGCAGTTATCTCTCTGGCTTAAAGTGGCAGAACTCTTCATCGCCCACAATTTCCTTCAAAAAAAGTTTATAGCCAGATAATAGATCCGCTAGATCTATCTTATTTTCGCCATCAAACTTTGAGCTTTTGGTTAAATAGAAACCATCAATCACTTTTGCTCTTAATAGTGGCTTCAATAAATTCACGCCACCCTCTATTAAAACACTCTGAATGCCTTCTGATTGGAGTTTGGCAATTACCCCTAAAGGTGCTTCATTCCAAAATTCGGCGAGCGGATTTCCTAATTTCGATTCCAGATTTTTATCCGCAGTTACGACAATCAATCTTGTTGGGGTCTTTGCATAGGGTTCATTGCGTGCCGAATTTCCACCAATGAGAATTACCTGAGCACTTTGACGCAACTTATGAAATCTTTCGCGATCAACCGCGCTACTCAAACCTTTGGAACTTCCATGAAAAGTCGTGCTTCCATCTGCGCCAATAACTAGGTTTGCCTGCACGATCACCGCCTAAAGGTAGTGCGAATTAGTGCGATAAATGGGCTCTTTGTTACCCTTACCCAATGAGTTCATGGCAGAACGCAGGCGCTAAGAAGGTTGCTATTGCGGCATCACTGCTAGCGATTTTCTCAACTTTCCAAGGAGTGCCAAGCGCAATGGCTGCGCCATCGATAGCGGATGTTCAAGCGCGAGTTCGAGCGCTCCAAGAAGATGCTGCTGCAGCCGGTGAGGCCGCGCAACATGCGCAAGTGGAATTGAATAACCTAAATAGAACTCTTGCTTCAGTCCAAAAGCAGGCAGATGCCGAGGCAAAGACCGTTTCGCAATATCAATCCTCTCTGGGCGCCATTGCTCGTGAGGAATACAAGAGCGGTGGTCTAAGTCAGAGTATGCAATTGCTTTTCTCCTCCGACCCAAAACTATATTTGAATGCCGCTGGTTCACTTCAGGCAGTTACCAAGCGACAAGCTGCGCAACTAAAGCAGTACAGCGTTGCAAAGCAACGTTTAACCGCGACCTCGTTAACCGTAAATGACAAAGTTTCTTTAGCGAAGGCAGCCCAAGCCAGATATACCGCGCAAGAGAAAGCGGCGAACGATAAGTTGGCGGAAGCACAGAAGTTATTGGATTCACTAAGTAAGGCCGAGCGTGAGCGCTTGGCCGCTCTTGTTGATTCACAAGAGAATGCCGATCAAGCGGCATCAATCGCTGAGGCTGCTCGCGCAAATTTAGGTTCTGGTCGCGGAGCTCTTGCTTTGAAGTTTGCGATCTCACAAATCGGAAAGCGCTATTCATTCGGAGCCGCCGGTATGACCTATTGGGATTGCAGCGGCCTAACGATGGTCGCTTTTAAACAAGCGGGAGTTTCTTTGCCGCACTCCGCAGCAGCGCAAGCAGGATTTGGAAAATCAATTCCATTAAATAAATTGCAGCCCGGAGATTTAGTTTTCTTTGGTCGTCATCGTTACATCTCGCACGTTGGAATTTATCTTGGAAACGGTCGCATGGTTAATGCACCGCACCCGGGTGCACGTGTGAAGGTGGAAAGTTTTGGTTCAATGTTCGGCAGCGAAGCTTTCTACGGTGCCCGTCGAATCTAGTAAGCGTCGAATCCTTTTAGTCACAAACGATCTAGGACCTCGCGCTGGCGGTATCGAAACTTTTATTCTTGGACTCCTCGCGCAATTAAAGGGCGAAGATATTGCCATTTACACATCTTCTCAAGAAGGTGACTTGGAATTCGATCTTGAGTTAAAGAAAAAGTATTCGGTCGAAGTAATACGAGATAAGAGCAAAGTACTTTTGCCATCGCCACGAGTTACGCGCAATGTCATAAAGGTCATGAAACGATTTGATTCAGAAATCATCTGGTTTGGTGCTGCGGCGCCCTTGGCTTGGATGTCGCCGCGATTGCGCAGCGCTGGCGCAAAGAAAATTGTCGCACTCACACACGGACATGAGGTTTGGTGGGCAAAGTTATTCCCATTTAACCTTGCGATGCGTCGAATTGGAAATAGCGTAGATGTCATCACCTACTTGGGTGAATACACCAAGAGCGCAATGGTTAAAGCATTAGGCGGGCAACCAAGTTTAGTTCAAATTGCACCGGGAATCGATGTCGAACATTTCAAACCAGTCGCAAAGTCATCTGACTTAATCGAAAAATATGGCTTGCAAGATAACTTGGTGATCATGTGTGTTGGCCGGTTAGTTCACAGAAAAGGCCAAGATAAATTAATTGAGGCAATGCCAAGTATCTTGAAAAGTAATCCGAACGCAGTTTTGGTTCTTATTGGCGCTGGGCCGAGAGCCAAGAAACTTGAATCACTTGTTGCCAAATATAAAATTTACTCAAACGTGCTATTTCTTGGCCGAGTTTCATATGAAGAACTTCCAGAGCACTTAGCGATGGCCGATCTCTTTATTATGCCTTCGCGTTCTAGGTTTTTTGGTTTAGAAGTAGAAGGACTTGGCATTGTTTATTTGGAGGCAAGTTCCTGCGGACTGCCGGTTATCGCCGGAGAATCAGGAGGTGCGCCAGATGCGGTTCGAGTCGGAGAGACTGGCTTCTTGGTTGATGGAACAAATCCAAATGAGATTGCCAAGGTCGTAAGTAGCGCTCTATCTGATTTGCCTAAGTTAAAGAAGATGGGCGAAGAAGGCCGCAGATGGGCAGTAGAAAATTGGAGCTGGTCTATCTGGGGCAAGAAGTTTTCGGAGTTACTTGCTCTTAATTAATCCCGCTTCAAGCGCTACGGCAATGGCTTGAACTCTATTTCCAACTTCCAACTTTCGATATAACGAGGCTAGATGACTCTTAATTGTGGCTTCGGTGAGAAAGAGACTCAGCGCCATCTCCTTTGCCGTTAGTCCTTGCGGTAGAAGTTTTAGAACATCTCGCTCGCGTGCGGTGAGGGCAACCTCGGGTTTGAATTTGGATTTCGAACCTTCTAGAAAATTCTTTGGCAGCGATAGTAATTCTCTTAGCTCGTCTGCAATTTCCTTACTTTTGTCGCTGTCTTGTAGTTCTTTGGTCAGATCAATCAACGTACTGATTATTTGGCGAATTTCAATTGAAAAAACGGTGGGAGTTTTTCCATCTGTCGGAAGCAACTCTTTTCTGAGTTTTTCAACAAGGGCATCCAAAACGAGAAGTAACTCACGAATCTTTGGACGCAATTGTTTATCAAGTTCTTCATCACCAACGATTGATTCCAATCGGAAGGAGAGCTCACGAAGTTGATCGGAGAGCTCATCATGAAGCTTCTTGATTAAGTTCACTCGTATAGAGCGGCAATCTCCTTGGCAAATTCAGTAGCAACAACGTGGCGCTTTACTGACATCTTTGCTGTTAATTGACCACCTGCGACCGTAAAGTCAGTAGGCAAGATAATAAATTTACGGATCGACTCGGCTCGACTAACTGCCTTATTCGCCTCATCGATTGCAGTTTGTATTACGGCGATAAGATCTGGATCGTTGATAAGTGTGGCAATTGAAGCGCCATCTTTCTTGTTGCTGGAAATCCAACTCTTGATTGCATCTGGATCAATGGTGACCAGAGCAGCAATAAATGGTTTGTTATCACCGACCACCATGCATTGACTTACAAGTGGATGGGCGCGAACTCGATCTTCCAGAACTGCTGGAGCAACATTCTTTCCACCGGAAGTAACGATCAATTCCTTCTTTCGGCCCGTAATTGATAAGAAGCCTTCGCTATCTAGCGACCCAAGGTCGCCGCTGTGGAAGTAGCCATCACTCTCAAGGGCTTCCTTATTGGCAGCATCATTTTGCCAATAGCCCTTCATGATGATCTCGCCTTTGATGAGAACTTCGCCGTCTGCGGCAATTTTGATTGTTGTGCCTGGAAGCGGCTTGCCAACAGAACCAACTTTTTGAGCAGTACTCAAATTCAATGTTGCGCCTGCGGTCGTTTCAGTCAGGCCATAACCTTCAAGAATATTGATTCCGGCGCCACGATAGAAGTGTCCGAGTCTGCTTCCGAGTGGAGCGCCACCAGAGATAGCAGCTTCAACGCGTCCACCTAGGGCGGCGCGAATCTTAGAGAAGACCAACTTGTCGAAGACTAGATGTTTTAACCGAAGGGTGAATGAAATTTTCTTAGTATCCAAGCCTTCGCTATATGCGATTGCAACATCAGCCGCTTTTCTAAAAATCTTTCCCTTGCCAGCCGCATCAGCTTTCGCTTCTGCGCCGTTGTAAACCTTTTCAAAAATTCTAGGTACG
>DAIOGD010000083.1:0-5096 GCA_036745395.1 Candidatus Nanopelagicaceae bacterium
CGCATACCAGATGAAGACAATTTCGGCAGCTCGCGTTGACGCCGAGATTGCGGGATGCGCAAATGAATTGAAGAAGTTAATTGGCAACCACGGAAAATGGTTCCGACCATCTGGAACGCAATACTCAACCGCGCTGATTAGAAAGACTGCGCTTAAGTATGGCTACAAGAATTGCATCTCTTACGACGTTGATTCCCATGACTATCAAGATCCGGGCAAAGCTGCGGTGCTAAAGAATGTTTCGAAGGATGTTAAGAACGGAAGCATTATTAGTTTGCACTTTGGCCACCAAAACACAATTGATGCTCTTCCAACTTTAATTGAAAATCTGCATGCAAAGGGTTTAACCCCGGTAACGCTTACTGAACTCCTAGGAGGAGCCGCATGAAAAAGTTAATTGCTTTGGTGGCAGTTTTAACTTTGGGAATTGGAATTATTCCAAGTAGTGCGTCCGGACCACTTGCTGGAATGCCACCGGTCCTTGATCAAAATGATATTTACTCAGCAGATCGACCCAATGCATTAAGTGATGTTGTTAAAGATATGCCCGAACGCGTCTACGTACCGAACCACACCTCAAACACAATTTCAGTTATTGATCCAAAAACTTTTAAGGTGATTGAAACTTGGAAGACTCCACGTGGTCCACAACACGTGGTTCCATCTTGGGATCTAAAAACGCTTTGGGTAAATGACAACGAGGGAAACTACTTAACTCCCATAAATCCAAAAACAGTAACTCTTGGAAAGTCAGTGTATGTCCATGACCCTTACAACCTCTATTTCACCCCTAATGGTAAATATGCGATTGTTATGGCCGAAGCTGACCGCCAATTGGTTTTCCGAGATCCACACACAATGGCGATTAAAAAGACAGTTCCAGTCAAGTGCAATGGCCTTAACCATGCCGATTGGAGTAAAGATGGAAGCTTCTTCGTAGCCACCTGTGAATTTAGTGGTGGTTTGATATTGGTGGATACGGCAAAAATGAAGGTACTCCAATATGCCTGGCTTCCAACTACTTACAACATGAAGCCAATGCCCCAAGATATAAAGATTTCGCCGGATGGCAGCACGTTCTATATTGCCGACATGATGTCAAATGGTGTTTGGACCATGCCAGCAAACCACTTTGGATCCTTTGGTTTCATACCTACGGGTAAAGCCGCGCATGGTGAATATGTAACGCGTGATTCAAAATATTTATTAATCACTAACCGCGGTGAAGGAAGCGTCTCAGTTCTTCGCTTTAGCGATAATGCACTCGTTGCCAAATGGCAGATTCCTGGTGGCGGTTCACCAGATATGGGTGGAATTTCTGCCGATGGAAAACAATTCTGGGTATCTGGCCGCTACAATAATGTGGTCTATGTCTTTGATATCGAACACGGAAAGTTTTTGCGATCAATTAAAGTTGGAAAAGAGCCACACGGTCTTTCGATCTACCCACAACCTGGCCGATACTCACTTGGACATACCGGAGTCTTTAGATGATTAAGCGTTTGCGCGAATCAGCACCAACATTCTTTGGAAGAGCTGCCTATTTATTTGGAATCTTCAATATTCTGGCAAATGTATTTAGACAATTCAGGCCGCAAGCAAATCGGCTTGACCATTATGTTCCGGTCCTAATTAACGCAACGGCTTTCTCTACTGCAGTATTTACCGGAATTCTCTTAATCATTATTGCCCGTGGTTTGAGCCGCCGTAAAGCTCGAGCACGTAATTTTGCTATTGCCGCACTTGCACTCAACGTGATTTCCGATATTTTTCGAATCCATCGCCACCCAATACAAATTACAATCTCTGCGATTCTATTAATCCTGCTTATCATCGTCCGTTCTGAGTTTTACGCCGTTTCAGATCCAACCACTAAATTTGCCCCTATCCGAGCGCTTTTTATTGGTGTGGTTCTGGTGATCTCTTCTGGCATGGCAATGATCTATTTCCGCCACGGCAAAGATTTGGTTGGAAATCCGTCAATCAAAAACATCTTGTTAACGGTTATTGAGGGAATGATCGGAATTTCAGGGCCTGTAGAATTTAAGTCAGAAGCGATATCAAATACCGTTGATATTTCGTTAGCTGCGATGGGCATATTCACTTTGATAGTTCCTCTTTGGTTATTCTTTAGAAGAATTGCGCCAATTCCAAAGATGAGCGAAGAAGATATGTCTGGAGTTCTTGACTTGATCAATCACGATCAAGATCAGGATTCACTTGGCTACTTTGCAACCCGGGCGGATAAGAGTGTTATTTGGTCGAATAATAAGAAAGCGGGAGTTGCCTACCGAGTACAAGGTGGTGTGATGCTTGCAAGCGGTGATCCATTTGGTGAATACAGCCTTTGGGGCGAAGCGATCGAAAACTTTTTAGAAGTTGCCAAGGAACATGCATGGACCCCGGCAGTAATGGGTGCGAGTGATGCTGGTGGCGAAGTTTGGGTTGAGCGAGCAGATATGTTGGCAATTGATATTGGCGATGAAGCAGTAATTAAAGTTGAAGATTTCACACTCGAAGGCCGCCCGATGGCAAATGTTCGACAGATGGTTAATCGCATTAAACGAAAAGGTTATTCGACAAGGACTGCGCGATTAAGCGAACTATCAAATGAAGAGATCGTAAAGCTTCGCAAACTTGCTAAGGAATGGCGCTATGGCGTTGCTGAACGAGGCTTTTCTATGTCGATGGATCGTTTTGCTGAAAGTAAAGATTCAAATTGTTTAATTACTATCGCCGAAATTGAGGAGCAAATTAAGGGCTTTTTATACTTCGTACCATGGGGTGATCATCGAGTTTCACTTGACCGCATGCAGCGCGAACGTGGCACGGATCCAGGTTTGAATGAATTAATGATCACCGAAACTGCGGAGTACTCCAAAACCCACGGAATAACTCACATCTCACTTAACTTCGCAGCATTTAGATCGCTATTCGAACGGGCCGACAAAATAAGTGCCGGTCCGATTACGCGCGGAACTCGAAACCTTATTCGCTTCTTCTCAAATTGGTTCCAAGTTGAATCGCTTTATCGCTTCAATGCAAAGTTCCAACCAGAGTGGCAAACTCGATATGTCTTGTATCCAAAGGCCAGCGATCTACCAAAGGTTGGTTGGGCAGCACTACGTGCAGAGAAATTTATCTCTGGCTTTAGATCTCACTCCGCATAGAGAGCTATTTGCTATTTAATTTGGTGGTTGCGAATTTGCTGCATTAATTCCAGCAAGCCATTGAAATCCTGTGCGTACAAATGGTTGCCAAACTTTAATGTTATGCCCTCCATGTGGAATCTCAATCAATTTAACTGGTATTGAATTGCCTACCTTTTCTATAAATTTATTCATGGAAGAGTAGGAAAACTTGTCACTCTTTGAAAACATTATGAGCAGATTTGGATTTAGCGTTTGAGACTTAACGATCTTAGCCAAGTCGTAATCATCCAATAGGACCTTACGTTCGCGCTTATTAACTCCGGCAGAGAAACTTGGAGTGAAGTAACCAGCAAGAGAAATTGCCTGGCCATATTGAGCTGTGTGTCGTATTGCCAATTCCGCTGCACACCAGCCACCTGTTGAATAGCCGAAAGAAGTCCATTTGCGATCATCGATCCCAATAAATTTTTGGGCGAAAGATTTCATATCGGCAGTTAGCCAGGTTTCAACTTGTGAAGTTCCTGGAATGTTTAGGCACTCGGTATCTAGGCCCCGGACAACATTGATTGCTGGAATGATCGCAATCGTTGGTGGTATTTGGCCAGCCAATTCCATCTTCTCCATAGTTTCGATTCCATGCAAGGTTCCGATCCAAGTTTCTGGAACTCCCGGATAACCTGGGAAAAGTTCTACAACTTGATAATTTGTAGGAAGTTGCGGCGAAATACTTGATTCAAAAATTTTACTTATACTTGGTGAAGTAACAACATAAACGTGATCAGAAACCTTTGACGTAGCTCCGGTAATAATCTCTTTGAAAATTAAAGAGCCATTTGGAGTTCGACGCGCATTTCTAACATCACTTGCAGATATAGAGGCGAGCGCTTGTGGGCTGATTGCCACCTTTGATAGATCATTATTTAGACCAAGAAGATCGCTCCATGATGCATAAAAATTTCCAAATTTATTAAGTTCAATTCCAAGTGATCCAACAAACAAGAATTGAATTAGAAAGATTGCTGAAACTCGGATGAAGACATTTCTGAAATTATGGGTGGCTACTTTGTGCCAATAAAAAACCGTTGCTACCAGGGCGCTGAGCGTGGCGAGCCACAAAAGCACTTCTGTGCCACGACCAAGGATGCCAAACATGCGCTTAGGTTATCGGCTGCGCGAAGGGGTATAGTTGACCCACGTGCGATTCATAAATGACCCAAGTCACGATCTAACTTACGAGGACGTTTTCCTAGTCCCAAGTCATTCTGAAATTCAAAGCCGAATGGATGTTGATTTAGCATCCCAAGATGGCACTGGAACAACCATTCCATTAGTTGTTGCGAACATGACCGCAATATCGGGTCGCCGAATGGCTGAAACCATTGCTCGTCGTGGCGGTATTGCCGTAATTCCACAAGATATTCCACTGGCAATTGTTAGCGATGTAATTAAGTGGGTAAAGGCACGCGATACATTTTTTGATACGCCAGTAACGCTAGAGCCGCTCAATACTGTTGCCGATGCCATCGATCTAATTAATAAGCGGGCTCACGGGGCTTTGATCGTCGTCAAAGATCAAAAGCCAGTCGGAATCGTTACCGAAGCCGATTGCGAAAGAGTTGATCGCTTTACGCAACTTGAAACAATCATGAGCAAAGATCTTGTAATTATTAAGAACGATATCGATCCTCGCGCTGCCTTTGATTTCCTAAATGTCGAGCGCCGCAAGTTGGCACCGGTTGTCGACGGCTCTGGAAAGTTAGTTGGAATTCTTACTCGCACTGGTGCGCTTCGTGCGACTCTTTACAAGCCGGCCCTTGACGCAAATGGAAAGTTAAGAATTGCCTGTGCCGTTGGAATCAACGGCGATGTGGCAGCAAAGGCGAAAGCACTTATTGATGCTGGCGCTGATGTTTTAGTCGTTGATACCGCACATGGACACCAAGC
>DAIOGD010000084.1:0-5090 GCA_036745395.1 Candidatus Nanopelagicaceae bacterium
AGATAAGTATCTGCCTGATTTAGATATTGTCATTTTGATCTTGCCGCTAAATGCCGAAAGCAAGCAAATGTTCAGCGCCGAAAGATTGGCAAAGATGAAGGATGGCTCGTTGATCGTTAACGTGGCGCGCGGTCCAATTATCGATACCGATGCACTTGTTAAGGAATTAAATTCTGGGCGAATTTACGCCGCACTTGATGTAACCGACCCAGAACCTTTGCCACAAGGTCATCCACTTTGGAGTGCAAAGAATTTGCTCCTAGTGCCACACGTTGGCGGAAACTCAACAGCCTTTGAACCTCGCGGCCGCAAACTTGTCGAGTCCCAACTTGAATTACTTGCGGCTGGCAAAGAGTTAAAAAATATTGTCGCTCGTGGCTAATTAAATGTTGAAGATCGATTCACATCATCACCTCTGGGACCTGGGAGTCCGAGACCAGGGTTGGATTACTGGCCCAGATATGGCGCCCATTCGTCGTAACTTTGTTATCGAAGATTTAAAGGAAACTTTAAAGACGACTGGAATAACTAAGACTGTTGTCGTTCAAACCGTTACCGAATATGGCGAAACTCCAGAACTCTTAGAGTTGGCCGCTAAGGAAGATCTAATAGCAGGCGTGGTCGGTTGGCTAAATATTGATTCACAAGATGCGATTGCACATCTAGATAAGTATCAAACAAGTACCGGTGCTAATTACTTAAAAGGTATCCGCGACATCGCCCAAGACCATCCTGATTCAAATTATTTAGCTCGGCCACAAGCAATTAAGACGGTTCAAGAACTCGGTCGCCGCGGACTTGCTTACGACTTACTAACAAAGACTCCAGAACTTCCAGGGGCGATTGAAATGGTTAAGCAATGTCCAGATGTGCAATTTGTTTTGGACCATATCTCTAAGCCGTATATCGCAAGAGGCGAGATCCAGCCTTGGGCTTCACTAATTAAAGAACTTGCAAGTTTTGAAAACGTTGTCTGCAAAGTTTCTGGAATGGTTACTGAAGCAAATTGGAAAAATTGGAAGCAAGAAGATTTGCTCCCATACTTTGATGTAATTGTTAATGCATTCACACCAAAGCGTTTAATGTTTGGTTCGGATTGGCCGGTTGCAAATCTCGCAGCAACATATGGTGAATTAATAAATCTCGTTGAATTTCTCACCAAGAATTTCTCAGAATCGGAGAAAGCAGATCTTTGGGCCAACACCGCAATCAACGCTTATAAGTTGGGCCTTTAGGTAACGATTTAGTAACAAAGGGGTGATTACTACCTTGTAGGGCGATGTCCAAATGGGCAAATCCGCTGCAAACTAGTAAATTTCCGCTCACAGAGAGATCTCTCTGCTTTCGAAAGGAAATAAATGAAGAAGCTACTAACAGGTATTGCTGCAGTGTCAGCACTTGCTCTTGTTGTAAGCACAGGATCAGCTGTTCATGCAGCAGATAAGACCCTGAACTTACAATTCATTTCAAAGGGCTTTACAGCTCAATTCTGGCAAGCAGTTAAGGGTGGAGCAGACGCTGAAGCGAAGAAGATGAACGCTACAGTTAACTTCGTTGGACCTGCTGCTGAAACAATGATTGATACACAACTACAGATGCTTGACAGCGCAATCGCTCTTAAGCCAGACGGAATTGCTTACGCAGCTCTAGGAACAACACAATCTGTATCACACCTAACAGCTGCTCACACAGCAGGTATCCCTGTATACATGTTCGATACAGCAGCTACTTGCCCAGCACCTCTGGGCGTTTCATCAGTTTGTGCACTAGGTGTTGCAAACACTGACTCACTAGGTGCCGGAAAGCTTGCAGCTGACAAGCTTGCTGCTCTAATTGGTGGTAAGGGTAAGGTCTTCGTTATGGGCCACTCACAAACAAACCAAACAGGTATCGATCGCCGCGATGGTTTCGTTAACGAAATCAAGGCTAAGTACCCTAAGATCACCCTACTTCCAGTTCAATACGCAGAAGGTGGAGATGCTCAAAAGGCACAAGATATTGTTTCAACTGTTCTAGTTGCTAACAAAGATCTAGCTGGCATCTACGCAACAAACGAAGGAACTGCAATTGGTGCAGGAAATGCAGTCAAGGCTGCAAAGCTAAACAAGGGCAAAGTTAAGCTAATTGGCTTTGACTCAGGTGCACAACAGATTGCTGCGATCAAGGCTGGTTACCAAACCGGTGCGATCACACAAAATCCAGTTGGTATCGGTGCTTTGACAGTTGATGCGCTTGTTAACTACATCCGCAACAAGACTGTTCCAGCAACACGTATCAACACAGGTTTCTACTACTACGATTCAAAGAATCTGACCGATCCAAAGATCGCTGCAGATCTATATCAGTAATAGTTAAAAACTGAAGCGAATGGCCAGGGGAAACCCTGGCCATTCGCCATTTAATCGCTCTTTCTGAGGGCCTGATCCGGCATTTGTAGGTCTATTAAGTCAGTGGCAAGACTGTTAAAAGTTGAATATGATTCACGGATAGTAAGAAAGACCTGGAGGAATAAATGGCCGAAGCTCAGCTCTTATCTTTAGAGGGAGTAAGTAAAGAATTTCCTGGTGTAAAGGCGCTTGATAATGTGCGCTTTGATTTAAACCCAGGTGAAGTTCACGCACTTATCGGTGAGAATGGCGCGGGTAAATCCACCCTAATGAAAATTCTCTCCGGGATCTATAAAAAAGATTCTGGCGAGATTAAATATCGTGGCGAGCATGTGAATGTTTCAAGTCCGCATGAAGCCCAAAGACTTGGAATCAGTATTATTCACCAAGAATTAAATTTAATGCCCCACCTTTCTGTTGCTCAGAACATCTTCATTGGTCGCGAACCGCGTAGATTTGGTGGCCTATTTCTCAACAACAGTAAGTTAAATAAAGATGCACAAGATCTGCTAAATGAGCTCGGTTTGCCACTAGATCCAAAAAAGCGTGTAGGCGAACTAACAATTGCTCGCCAACAAATGGTAGAAATTGCAAAGGCGGTTTCCTACCGTGGTGAAGTAATAATTATGGATGAGCCAACTTCATCCCTAACACCTACCGAGACAGCAGCACTTTTTAAGATAATAAAGAGCCTGCGAGAAAGCGGCAAGGGAATCATTTTCATCTCTCACCGGCTTGAAGAGTTGGATGCAATTTCTGATCGCGTTACTGTTATTCGCGATGGCGAATACGTGAAGACCATGAAAACAAAGGAAACGAACATTCCTGAAATCATCTCTTTAATGGTTGGCCGCAAAGTTGATACGGACCGCCGCCCAGAAGTACGTAAACTGAGTGAAGATGTAATTCTAAAAGTTGAAGGATTTTCAACCAAGACCCTACTGAAGGATGTTTCTTTTGAACTTCGCCAAGGTGAAATTCTAGGTTTTGCTGGGTTAATGGGCTCTGGACGAACCGAACTTGCTCGCGCAATTATCGGCGCAGATTTGAAAACTTCTGGCAAAGTTTTCTTCAAAGGCGAAGAAATTAAGATAAAAGATCCACATGATGCCGTAAAGAATGGAATTGGTTATCTTTCAGAGGATCGAAAGAAGTTTGGTCTTCTATTGATTCAAAACGTAACCTTCAACGTTGTTCTAGCTTCAATTCAGTCTTTCAGTAATAAATTAGGATTTTTCAAGAATTCTCCAGCAACAAAGGTGGCCAAAGAAGCCATTGCGACATTGAAGATTCGAACACCCTCCGAAAGACAGTACGTAAAGAATTTATCGGGCGGAAATCAGCAAAAAGTCGTTATTGCAAAATGGCTAACTAAAGATTGTGACATCCTGATTTTTGATGAGCCGACCCGCGGTATCGACGTTGGAGCTAAGGATGAGATCTATCATCTGCTTACAAAACTCGCGAATGAAGGTAAGTCCATCATCATGATTTCGTCCGAACTTCCTGAAATCCTTCGAATGTCCGATCGAATTGCTGTCATGTGTGAAGGTCGTTTGACTGGAATTATTAATAATAAAGATGCAGATCAAAATGTAATTATGCAATACGCAACTAAGCACCGAAACTAATAGGGGAAAGAGAAAAACATGTCAGATGCAGTTAAAGCGCAATCAGAGACAGAGTCAGGCAACCGCTTCACGAATTTGATCCGACGTGAAATTGGACAGGTTCTTGCCCTTGCAAGTCTCGTAGTCCTATTTGGCTTTTTCTCGATTATGCGTCCAGTTTTCTACTCTTGGACCAACGTTTCAAACGGAATTTTGATGTCAACGACTGTTACCGGTCTCTTGGCAGTTGGAATCACATTTGTAATCATCACCGGTGGTATCGACCTGTCAGTTGGAACTAGCACAACGCTTTGTGCAGTTTTGGTAGGCCACTACGTAGTAGGTTGGCACCTGCCGCTATGGAGCGGATTCGTAATTGGTATGGCCTTTGGTGCCTTAATTGGCGCACTTAACGGTGCAATGATTGCCTTCCTTAAACTTCCCCCATTCATTGCAACTCTGGCAACGATGAAGGCAGCTCAAGGTTTAGCGCTCATTATTTCTCACTTAGCACCTATCATTTTCACATCAGTTAAAGGATGGGATGGAATTGCTCAAGGCAACTTGATCGGTACTTTGCCAAATGGCGTTCTAATTCTCTTCGTTGCGGCCGTGCTTGCCTCAATTGTCCTAAATAAGACTGTTGTAGGGCGTTACACCTTTGCAATCGGATCTAACTTTGAAGCAACCAAGTTATCTGGTGTAAAAGTAAACCGCTGGTTAATTCTCATTTATGCATTCTGTGGCCTCTTTGTGGGCCTAGCAGCCGTTGTTTTGACCTCACGTCTTGGTTCAGCTCAGCCGGACCTTGGACTTGGCTATGAACTTGAAGCAATTGCAGCGGCAATCATTGGTGGAACTTCACTTCTTGGCGGCAAGGGCAGCATAAGTGGAACCATCATTGGTGCCTTGATTATGTCCGTATTGACAAACGGACTTCGCATTATGGAAATTCAACAAGAATGGCAATACGTTGTTGTTGGCGCCGTAATCATCATCGCAGTATTCAGCGACAACGTCCGTCGTCGCCGAGCTGGAGAAATTAGTTAAATTGAAATCTAAAGAGCCCGTCTCATTTCGAGGCGGGCTTTTT
>DAIOGD010000085.1:0-2773 GCA_036745395.1 Candidatus Nanopelagicaceae bacterium
ATTTCAGCATTTCCAACCTTGATGAAATCCAAACCATCAGAGACAACTTCCCAAAGTGTCTTCTTAGGATCGATGCCGCCACGGGACTGATCGACATATGAAATCTTTACGGTTTCACCAATCTTCACGTTTCCAGAATCTGGTTGCTCCATACCAAGGATGGTCTTGAACAACGTGGTCTTACCAGCGCCGTTGGGTCCGATAACCCCGACAATTCCGTTACGTGGCAGAGTGAATGAAAGGTCGTCGATCAATAAGCGATCACCAAATCCCTTCTTTAAATGATCTACTTCGACAACAACATTTCCAAGACGAGGTCCCATTGGAATCTGAATTTCTTCGAAATCCAACTTGCGGGTCTTCTCAGCTTCGGCAGCCATCTCTTCATAGCGAGCCAAACGAGCCTTTGATTTAACTTGGCGACCCTTGGCATTCATACGAACCCATTCGAGTTCTTCAGCTAAACGCTTTGCGCGCTTGGCATCCTTTTGGCCTTCAATCTTTAAACGAGTTGCCTTTGTATCCAAATATGTTGAATAGTTTCCTTCGTATGGGAAGGCACGACCGCGGTCTAGTTCCAAAATCCATTCCGCAACGTTGTCGAGGAAATACCTATCGTGGGTAATTGCAACAACGGTGCCTGGATACTTACTTAAGTGTTGTTCTAGCCATAGAACTGATTCGGCATCCAAGTGGTTAGTTGGTTCGTCGAGCAACAACAAATCTGGTTGTTGAAGTAGCAACTTACAAAGCGCAACACGGCGGCGTTCACCTCCGGAGAGAACCTTTACATCGGCATCGCCTGGTGGACATCTAAGTGCATCCATTGCTTGTTCGAGTTGTGAATCTAAATCCCAAGCATTTCGATGATCAAGTTGTTCTTGAAGAGTTCCCATTTCGGCCAAGAGCTTGTCGTAATCCGCATCGGGATTAGCCATCTCTTCGGAAATCTGATTGAAGCGAGCTAGAAGTGCCATTGTCTCGGCGACACCTTCTTGAACGTTTTCTAAAACATTTTTATCTTCATTGAGTGGCGGTTCCTGAAGCAAGATTCCAACCGAGTATCCCGGAGTTAAAAATGCCTCACCGTTTGATGGTTGTTGGAGTCCAGCCATGATCTGAAGAACGGTTGACTTACCTGCGCCGTTTGGACCAACAACACCGATCTTTGCGCCAGGCAAAAACATCAGAGTTACGTCGTCAAGAATTACCTTGTCGCCATGCGCTTTACGCGCCTTCTTCATCGTGTAAATGAACTCAGCCATGTGAAAACCTTATCGGTTCGAATCGGTAGACTTATCCATATAAAGCAGATAAATGCGCCTGTAGCTCAGTCGGATAGAGCAACCGCCTTCTAAGCGGTAGGTCGCTGGTTCGATTCCAGCCAGGCGCGCCAGTTAAATCACATTTAGAAAATGAAATGGGCCCCGCGTTAGCGAGGCCCATTTTTTAAATGCGTTACTTAGAAAGAATTACTTTCCAAGCTTTGCGATTTGTGCAGCAATCTTCTTGCCTAGAGTGCTCGCTGGATCGATTTGGATAAATCCATCATTTGGAGCGGTCTTTGGGCAGTTGAATGCGTGCCATTGGATTGCATTCTTAACTGCAGCAGCCTTTGTAGCATCGCCGTAGTTTGTAAGTGCAAGTGCGTAAGTAACAACTGTGAATGGATATACGCCAGGAGCCTTGTTTAGGTAATCAAGGGTGACGACACCGTTATCAGCAATCGCTGCAGTTGAAACTTGTGCTGATGCAGCAGCGTTATCTGGTTGTACTAGATCGCCATTTGCATTGATTACATTTGCTAGATCTAGCTTGTTTAGAGCAGCAAAGTTAGTTTCTGCATAGGTGATTGAGTAAGGAGTCTTAGCTGCAAGTTGCGCAACTCCAGCTGAACCATTTGCACCTTGGAAGTGGATTGGATCTGCTGTAACTGCATCCTTGATACCTGCAAGTGAGTTGAATACCTTGCCGTTAGCTGTCCAGTCTGTTGGATCAATCTTTTGGAATGCAGCAGTTAGGTTTCCGGTTGTTCCTGAAGAATCAGCGCGGTAGATAACTGTGATTGGTTGGTTTGGAAGAGTTAGGTTTTGTGGGACCTTTACTGTGCGGATTACAATTGGCTTACCATCTGCACCCTTTACAGCATTTCCCTTACCATCGGTTTGGAAGATGTCGCGGGTGTAGGTACGGCTGTTATCTGCAACGAGTGCTGGATCATTCCACTTCTTGATCTTTCCGGCGAAAATCTTTGCAAGGTTTGTTGCAGAGATTGCGATCGGAGTCTTCTTACCGAAGTTGTGGTATTGAATACCGATTGGCCATACCCATGCTGGGATGTGAATTTCTGAAGCTGGAATTGCTGTTCCGCTTTGTGATGTTAAGTGTGCTGAATCTGAATATGCGTAGTCATCCTTAGCATTTTCCATATCCTTCTGGCCTTGACCTGAAGATGATGATGCGTAAGCAAATGAATCACCAGTTGCTGCTGTGTAAGCAACCTTGCAATCGCCAACGATTGAAGCGACTGAAGATGCGCCACCAACAACAAGTGTTGTTGCTGCTTGTGCATTTGGAGCAAATGCAAGTACTACGGCTGAAGCAACTGATACAACAGCTGCAAGTGTGCGATTGAGTTTCATTGAAACCTTTCGATTAAGGGACACAAGTTGGGGAACTTGGATGAACCTTATGAAAGGCAGGAAACTTGCGGGTTACTGCGCCTTAAGAGAAACCAAAGGTAAGGTGAACAAATGGTTACGAGATTTTTGGC
>DAIOGD010000085.1:2783-5027 GCA_036745395.1 Candidatus Nanopelagicaceae bacterium
CTTAGCCGAAGCGACCAGAGACGTAATTCTCGGTTCGCTCATCCTTTGGGCGCGAGAACATTTCATTTGTTGGTCCAACCTCGACAAGTTGACCTGGTCCACCATCAGATAAGAAGAAAGCGGTGTAATCACTTACACGGGCAGCTTGTTGCATATTGTGAGTAACAATGATGATGGTCATAGTTTGAGCCAATTGACCGATTGTGTCTTCAATACGAAGGGTTGATCCTGGGTCAAGTGCAGAACAAGGCTCATCCATAAGCAATACCTTTGGATTTACGGCAAGAGAACGAGCGATGCAAAGACGTTGTTGTTGTCCTCCTGAAAGGCCGCCGGCATGTGCGCCTAGGCGGTCCTTCACTTCTGACCAGAGGCCAGAACGAGTCAAACATTCTTCCAGCAAATCATCCTTATTTATATTGCTCTTAATTTGAGCCAACTTCAATCCGGAGAGTACGTTCTCACCGATTGTCATAGAAGGAAATGGGTTTGGCTTCTGGAAAACCATTCCAATTTGTAGGCGAATCTTTGTTACATCTGTTCCTGGCTCGTAAATATCTTTTCCATCAAGAAGTACTTCACCAGCCATTGCTGCTGATGGAATGAATTCGTGCATTCGGTTAAGTGTGCGGATGAATGTTGATTTACCGCAACCAGATGGTCCAATCAGCGCAGTAACTGTTCCAGCTGCAAAATCGAGTGAGACATTTTCTAGAGCGTGATGCTTACCGAACCAGGCATGGATGCCGCGAGCTTCAAGCCCAGATCCAAGTGGTGCGTTTCCTGGTTGCTTTTGAGCAGCATGCTTTGCGGCAACATTTGCTAACCCTGAAGGTTGGTTGGCGGTATTGATAGACATGTCTTCTCCATCTTGGTTGTTCTTATTTGAATTTTCGAATCCATCAACTGGTGTCATCGCTTAGCCTTTCGATTACCGAACACTCTTGCAGTGACAAAAAGTGAAAGAACTACGATTAACAAAACCAAGATGCCGGTCCAAGCGCGCTGTACGCCGCCTTCTGTTCCATCGCGGAGACCGCTCCATACGTAATACGGTAGAGCATTCTGACCGCCGACAAAAGGGTTCCAATTCACTTTGTCAGTTGTTCCTAGGGTAAAGAGCAGCGGCGCAGTTTCGCCAGCGATACGAGCAACGCCAAGAATCACTGCGGTGATCAAACCGCTTCGAGCCGCGGGTACAACGATCGTTGCCACGGTCTTCCATTGGGTAGCGCCAAGTGCTAAGCCAGCTTCACGTAATTCATTTGGCACTAAATTCAAAACCTCTTGAGAGGTACGAGTAACCGTTGGAATCATGAGGATTGCTAAAGGTAGCGCGCCAATAAATGTAGATCCGCGCAGATGTGTGCTCAGCAAAATAGCGGCGTAAATAAATACACCAGCAACAACTGATGGAACACCAGACATGGCCTGAACTAAGAATTGAATAAAACCAGAAGCACGACCTTTGATCTCTGTTAGGTAAAGTGCGGTTAGTAGTGAGAGTGGCAAGCTGATTACTGTCGCAATAAGGATCAAATAAAGAGTTCCGATGATTGCATGCAGCAATCCACCCTTGCTTAACGGATCGCTATAAGAAGTTGTGGCCATTGTTTGCGTAAAGACGTGAAGGCCAAGACCTTTGAAGCCCTTTGCAATTGTTGTCCAAAGAAGGCTCGCAACCGGAAGAAAAACTAAGATGCCACCGGTCATCATTACGGATCCGGCAAAGGTATCTACTGCTGCGGCTTTTCCGCGCTTTCGCCAAGTAAGGAACATTTGAAATGAAGTTCCAAATACGAAGAATAGGAATGCGTATGCCAGCTTTCCCTTCATCGGGGTTACAGCTACTACAACGATTGTTGCAATAAGAGCTAGACCAAGCATGAGGAAATTAGGTATTGCTTGCTTGGGAGTAGTCTTCCAAGGTTTCTGTGGTTCAACTCGGGTCGCAGTTAAAGTAGTCATTATCGACCTGACTTAATTGTGCGACGGACAATAAAGTTTGCAAGCAGGTTAACTAGCAAGGTCATAACAAAAAGAACAAAGCCAGCAGCAAGTAGTGCCTTTGATTCAGATAGCGAAGCCTCACCCCACTTTTGAACGATCATCGATGCGATATTTCCACCGAATCCATAGAGAACATGCCAATTCGCTTTAAATACAATATTAAGAACCGAATAAACCGCAACAGTTTCACCAAGGGCCCGACCAAGTCCAAGCATGGCGCCACCGACAACACCG
>DAIOGD010000086.1:0-4896 GCA_036745395.1 Candidatus Nanopelagicaceae bacterium
AATTTAAATTGGTTTGTTCGTGCAGTAACTCGGGCAGTCCCTTAAGTAGCGAGCCACCACCCGTTAAGAAAATTCCAGTATCCAAGATATCTGAAGCAAGATCGGGTGGAACCGAATCAAGCAAGCGACGTAATTCGCCAACTATAAGTGAAACAGGTTCCTTAATAGCTCCATGAACTTCCTGAGCTGTAATATCAACAAGGACTGGCAATCCAGTTTTCATATCTACGCCATTTAATTTTCCAGTAGCACGAGAAACAATCTTTGCTTGGCCATGGGTCCGCAAAAACATTTCAGCGGTCAGGTCACCGACATTGATTCGGCGCTCATTCTTTAAATAGTTTGTAAATGCGGCAGTTAAGGCCTCAGCACCTATGCGAAGCGATCGAGATTCAACAACTCGGCCAAGTGAAAGCATCGCTAAGTCAGTTGTCCCAGCGCCAACATCGATCACCATGCAACCACGTGGCAATCCGAAATCCAATCCAGATCCAATTGCTGCAGCAACCGGTTCTTGGACTGCCCAAATTTTTGCAATTCGGGTTGAATCAAGTGCATCTTGGAAAGTTTTAAATTCCGCGCCAGATATACGAGAAGGGACACCGATAACAACACGAAGAGGTGACCAACGGTTGTAGCGAACTACTTGACGGATCGCCAATTGGAGATACGTGCGAGCTGCAGCAAAATCAGAGACAACGCCCGTGCTCAGCGGTCTGACAACTCGAATGCTTGGTGGGGTTCGCCCAATCATTTCGTGGGCAGTGTTACCGAAAGCGATAACTGCATTTGTGCTTTCATCGTAAGCAATTGCTGTTGCCTCGTTGAAAACTAGGCCCTTACCTTTGACGTGAATCAAAGTATTTGCAGTACCGAGATCGATCGCAATATCAGCCATGGTCACCTCCCCGTATTGAGGTGAAATCGTCGCAGAATTACGGTGGTCAAACGCCAGCCGATCTGTTCCCTAAAGGGACGTCATCTAAGAATTAGCCGTGCTTAAGTTTTAATTGTCCATTCGATCCAGTTGTTCGAATCGCCGTCAAAGTAATTGGACTGAAAGTCGGTTGGTTAATTGCCGCACTTATCGCATCACCACACCCCAACGCGCCAGCGACTGGATTCACTAATAAACCAGTAGGCACCGATCTAACTCTGAAACTAAGCGCGGTGCTTATTCGTCGCCCATCGACCCGACGAATTCGAAGAGCGATCAAAGCAGTATTTATGGTGCTTGTTTTACCAGAGATGGAGAGGCTGGATGTTGTGTTTCCAGTAACAGTTAGCGTATCTCCGTTAATAATTAAGTTTTGAGGAGATGTTGAGGTATAAGTTCCAACTGCAAAATTAAGTGTTGTCGATGCGTCGTCAATGCACATTAAGACTGGTGAAGTAGTAGTCGTTAGGTGAATACTCTTCAAAATATATGAAGTGCTACGTGGATCAATCGGCAAATTACTAATCGCTTTACTTGCACTATCCGGAATTACATTTACCGTAAATTGGCTGTTAGATATATCCCCGAAAGGATTGGTAATCTGGAAATTTATATACTGCGTTCCCGTGGTGGAAGGCGCTGTATAAAGTATTGCGCGATTACTGACGCCACCATAATCAGTACGCGATGCAGTGCCTGAAGTTGTTGTTAACGTCGTACCAGAGTCAACGTAAGCATCGTTCCAGCCGAAGGAATCTGTGCTGTCATGCGAGGCTACGTTCCCATTTAGGTTGATATCAAAGGGATTTATTAATACTTGACGTCCTGCAACAACCGAGAATGTCGCGGGACAGGCAACCAATGGTGAGAATTTGATGTCATCGAGGAAGTTACCGCAAGTTCCATTGCAGTAGCCACCAGACGTCGAATTGAATTCGAACCTCGTGGTTGTATCAGTAGTAACGTGATACGAACCTTGATACATAGTCCATCCGGTTTCGAGTGCATCAGTCATCGTCCCATCGGACGCAGTTTTATTTACTGCATCTGGAGTACTTGAGTACGTCGGGACCCCACTAAAGACATTGCTAGAGGTAGTGGTGAAGCTTTTAATATTTGCATTTGCGGGAGTCTGAACGTCTGAATCGATTGTTGCGACACTGCCAATCTTTACATTCATACTGTCACTCTGATTTATCCATGGAGACCCAGTAGAAAAGAATCTACCTCTGTGTTTAATGCTCCACCGGATCGTTGTATTGGGAAGAGTCTTAATATCTTGGAACAAGGCTGCGATGTAGTTTGCATTTAACTCGGCCCAATAATTTCCGGAAGCGGGCTGGGCATTGAAATAGTCGATATAACTGGTTCCCTTATGAGTACCATCTTGGATTCCAGAGGTATTGGATGCACCATATGTTGCGACTTGTTTTTGAATTTCAATTTCGTTATCTGATGCCGTGGTTTTCCAACCGGGAACATTCGAGGCATCGGTCTGAAGAACTTGTGCCGGTCCACCGTAAGAAGCCCAAGTGCTTCCATCAGTTAGAGTGAAACTTTCGAAATCTCCATTTTGGAGCGTCCCAACCCCACTACAGTCCACGACAATTCCGAATCCGGAAACAAATGTAATTTGAACTTGTGTCGCGGGATTAAAACTAGAATTTCCGGGCTGATTAATATCGATTGTGCAATTCGTATTAGCCTGGAGAAGTGAAACCGTTACGGCCGTTCCTGAATCCACGGTAAGAGGTGCTCCAGAAATTGAACAGGCAGCAGCCGTTGTTGAATCGATCGAATATGTTAGTTGTAAACCGGAGGTGCTGTATGCCCTTACCTGAGTTGTAGACGTTGTAACTGTAGAACCACTTGCAGGCCCACTCGTCACATTTATAGTTTGGTTCGCTGCCGCGCGAGCCGGCTGTGCGGTCATTGCAACGCAAGAAGTAGAAACGAGAATCAGGCAAGAGAAGAACCTAACTAATCGCTTATTCACGTGGAGAGAATGCCAATTTCTCGCTCGCAAGACCACTTGCTTGGCCTGCATTGATGACCCCTATTCGGGCCACAATGATTTGACCCCCGCGGTAGATTCGAAAATTGGGCAGGCTCTATATTTCTCTCATACTTTAGGGAGCAAGATGTCAGAGATTGAAAAGAAACCAGAATCGATGCCTTCCAAGGCAATCGATGGTTTTGCTGCATCTGTCGAATTACCCGAAGGACACCAATTAATTATTGGTGAAATGCCACCTGGAACTGTGGTCGAAGTGGCTACGTGGCAGGGTGTCGGTCGCCCGGATGAATCTGCGAATCGTTTCTTGCTTACTACTGATGGCCCAGGACTACAGAAGCGCCGTATTAAAGATTCAAATGCCATTGAGAGTATAAAAGAACTCGAACCGTCGGTGGATCGAGAACCAGCTTTTGCCACGGCTGCAGTTAAGACCGAGCATCATGATGAATTTCTTGGGGTTAAGTTCAAGCCAACTTCGGAAGTTCGTTCAAACGTTTCTAAAGTTGATGCTTCGGATAAATCGAAGTGGAATCGAATAGGTCGGTCAGTATTTAGTGTTGTTGCGGTGATAGCGATTTTCAGTGTTGCGCTGAATATGCTGGGTGTTTCAATCACTGTCCCAACCGATGGTGCACAAACTTCTTTTGGTAAAACGAGTGAGTCATTAGTCTTTTATAAGCGATCTACCGCACCGGAAAATAATGTTGCTTTGGTTTCTAGTTCGGTTGTAAATGGGAAGCGAGTTACCTTAATTGGCGCTTCAACTAACTTTGGATCAAATGGCGTTGGATTATCAACAGCCCATGGAATTATTACCGTGGATCCAAATACGATTGTTGGAAAGAGCTTCTTAGTTTTGCCTTATGTTGGCAATATCTTGAAGCCATTATTTAATTAATTATTCGATAATTCCTTCATCGCGAAGAGTGCGGTACATATCGGTCTTAGTTCTAATTGGCTTTCCCGCCACAAGATATTTCATCTTTGCGCGTTCGATATATTGTTTCACAGTGCTTGGTGCCACGCCCATGCGACGTGCCACGGCATCAAGTTTTAGACCTGATGCATAAAGCACTAGCGCTTTTCGTTCCTGATTTGAAAGATCATCCGAGGTCTTCTTATCGAAGGCGAGTGCTTGGCTCATTACCGGTGAGATCCACTCATTTCCTTGAGCTACAGACTTGATTGCTTTCTTCAATTCCTCGGTTGCGGAATCCTTAGAAACGAAGCCTTTAGCGCCCATAGAGAAGGCGGTCTTCACGGATTCAAAACTTGATAGCGCTGAAATGACAAGAACTGGAACCTTTATTGAAGTGAACATTGAAACGATTTCACTAGGGGAACGGCCATCGCCAAGGTGAAGATCAACGATTGCGATCGAGACTTTTTTCTTCTCGCAGACATCCTTGGCATCTTTAATGTCGGCGCCTTCATAGTGGAGGGTCGCGGTTGGGAATGAGGTCTTAATAAAAGTCTTTAGACCCTCGCGATAAAGGGGATGGTCTTCGACCAGTACGATCCCTAATTTCTCTTCCACGTCCGCAAGGCTAAATTGCCGCCTTTGCGAAATAGGGGTCAGAAGTGTGGACATAATGGGGGACAGAATAGGTCACCCAAGAAGCGGGGACAAGGGCAGGCATGTTGGGATGCTTGGTTAGTGGTCGCAGGAATCCTCTTCATTGTTACCAGCCTTGCCTACCTGCCGCATGGAATTTTCAATAATGCTTTTGATAGAAATGCTGGACCTCAATTTGTTGGGTTATGTATTTCCGCGATAGTCCTGGGTGTTTTAACTTTACTTAAGAAAGAGAAAACAAAGGTCACTAAGACAACGTTGGTCGGATTTATCGGCCTTTTGATATTTTCTTTGATTTCTTGGCTTACAAGTGGAAATTTAATTACTGGGCTAACCGGTGATACCGGTCGATATAACGGACTTGCT
>DAIOGD010000087.1:0-4834 GCA_036745395.1 Candidatus Nanopelagicaceae bacterium
TCTTTGTTCATTTGCAGCCGCTTCGGCATGGAATGCCAATGCAGTTGGAATCGAAATCACCGAAAACCCTGCAACACGAACGCGCCAACCGAAATCAACATCGTCACGGAATAGTGCCAGGTTTGGATCCAATCCACCTTGCGCCTCATAAACTTCACGGCGAACCAACATTGCGGCAGTACTAACGGCTAATACTTCACGTGGCTCTTCATATTGACCTTGGTCTTGTTCGCCAATTTCTAAATCGTTCCACCTAGCACCATTTACTGCAATGCTGATTCCAAGTTCTAAAAGATGATTGCGATCATGCCAACCGCGCAACTTTGGACCAACAACTGCAACTTGTGGTTTATCTACAAGACCTTCGATCAATGTCTTGAGTGCAGTTCTAGTTGGCGCAACATCATCATGCAAAATCCAAAGCAATTCACCATTATTGAAATCATCAATTGCTTCTTTGTTTTTAATTGGCTTGCTATGGGCGAGCGCCAAATCAATTGCATCGCCAAACCCTGATTCGCGATCACTCTTTAATACCGTTATGCCCGACTTTGAAAGCATCTGGGCTGATTTATCAAGTGAACCATTGTCGACGGCAATAATGCGATCAACGGTTCGAGTTTGCGAAGAGATGGCGGCAATAGTTTCTGGCAACCAAGTTTCACCATCGTGAGTAACGATGATTGCGGTTACGAAGAAATTATCAGCCATTTATTTTTCTCTCCTCGACGAAAAAGATTTCGCGATTTGGAAAAGTGAAAACCGGAACTGCGATTAAGCAGAGCGGCGCTTTAAGCGGCGGCGTTCACGTTCTGATAGACCGCCCCAAATTCCAAAACGCTCGTCGTGAGCTAGTGCGTATTCCAGGCATTCGCCACGGACATCGCATGAAAGGCAGACGCGCTTTGCTTCGCGGGTCGAGCCACCCTTTTCAGGAAAGAAAGCTTCTGGGTCTGTCTGGGCGCATAGCGCCTTCTCTTGCCATGACAGTTCGACGCCGTCGCCGAGTACGCCTTGAATGTCTACCGGTAACGCTGGTGTTGATTGGCGTTGTTCGCTCATGCGGTAACTCCTATATCTGGGAAGATATCTTCACTGACGCATTGAGTTGCATCAGGTGCATTAGGAGAATTACACGCATGTAATCCCATTAAGTCAAGCCAGCATCCGGCCAAAACAGGCTCAAAATGGCCGATTTGGGAGGTTTTTAGCGGCAATTTCGGGTATTTACCCGCGGATTTATTGGATGTACCCGAGAAATGATCCCTCGGCGATGATGCCATCTGGGACTGAAAAACCTGGGGCGACAAAGGTATTTGAAAGGCGGACCTTCTTTCCAACTACCGCTCCATCGTTTATGACACTTCCCGTGATGACCGAATCCGGACCGATCACGGCCCCGCGGCCGATCACACTCTGGCCCGAGACCTTTGCCGATGATTCAATCTTTGAATTCTCAAGTGCAAGGAAATCACCAATGTGGCTCGGGGTCGCTGGAGAGTTAGCTATTCCAGCTAATAGATCTTGTGATGCCTTTAGTAGCGCCGCCGGAGTTCCGATATCCAACCAATAAGAGGAGTCAACAAAACCAAATACTCGAGCGCCACTTGCCAATAAGCCCGGGAATGTTTCGCGTTCGACACTAATTACTTTGCCCGATGGAATTTGATCGATCACATCACGATTAAAAATATAACAACCAGCATTAATTGTGTTGGTTGGTGGGTTCTCCATTTTTTCATTAAATGCAGTTACTTGGAAATCGGGTTTAATTTCAACCGCACCGAAAGCGCGAGCATCTGCAACTTCTGTTAAATAAAGGGTTACATCAGCTTGGTTCTTGGCATGGAATTCAAATTGCGCATCTAGATCATGGCCACTTAAAACATCGCCATTAAAGATAGCAATTGGGCCGGTTTGGGTTAATTGCGTTGCGGCATTTCTTATTGCACCACCAGTACCAAGTGGCTCTTTCTCGACTGCGTATTTGATGGCAATTCCAAAGCGCTCGCCATCTCCAAAATATGGTTCAAATAACTCGGCCTTAAATGAAGTAGCTAAAACAATCTCTTTGATTCCAGCATCGCGAGCCTTGAGGATTTGATGCTCCGTAAATGGCACACCAGCTACCGGCAACATTGGCTTTGGGGTTTGTAAAGTCAGAGGTTGTAAACGTGTTCCCATTCCCCCAACTAGGAGAATGGCGCCACGAGTACTAGCACTGTGAGAAGAAGTCACTACTTAGCGAACTCCCCGAATTCCAAACCAATCTGCTTTTGAATATCGGTCAAGGTCTTCATAATTGAAAGGATTTCAGCGTGTGGAAGCATTGGAGATTCCTTTTCGCCGGCTCGGAAGGCGCGGGCAAATTCCTTCGCCTCTTCGCGCAATCCATGTCCAAAGTACTTCTTATCTGAACCATCGATGATGCGATCTTGGTAATCAATTACTCGCCAAGTGGTTGGGTTATAAAAGGTTCGATCGATTTCGATGCGGGCATTTCGGCCAACAATTACGGCTCGGTTTGGAGTTGGAACCAAGTTGGTCATGTTCAAAATTGCATGAGCCCCGTTCTCGTATTCCATAATCACAGAAGTCATGCCATCTACTCCGGTGAAGGCTTTAGTGCTTCGGGCTGTAATGTGTTTTGGAGTTCCAAGAACCATCGATGCAAATGAAATTGGGTAGATGCCTAAATCAAATAGCGCTCCGCCGCCATACTCAGGGGCAAAGAGTCGGAAATTTGGATCCATTTCAAACCATTGGCCATGGTCGGCGCGAACTTGATGGATCTCCCCTAGTACGCCAGATTTAATAATTTCGCGGATGCGGATCATGTGTGGCAAATAGCGAGCCCACATCGCTTCCATTAATAACAAATTCTTTTCTTTTGCCTTATCGATCATGATCTTTGCTTCATCAAAGCTCATTGCAAATGGCTTCTCGCAAAGAACTGGCTTGCCAGCATTTAGCGCTAAGAGTGTGTCGCGCATATGCATTGGGTGATGGGTTGCGACATATACACCGTCGATATCTGGATCGTTTACTAATTTTTCATATGAATCATGGCGATGCGCGATGGCAAAGCGATCGGCGAATTCATCAGCCTTTGCTTGAGTTCTTGAACCGACTGCGACTACGCGGTGGTCTTCCATGCGAATAACATCGCGAACAAATTGCGAGGCAATTCCACCAGCACCAAGAATTCCCCAGCGAAATGGTTCAACAGCCATCACAAGCTCCCTCTATTAATTAGACCCGAGCCGTAACTGTAACTGCCTGGGGAGAAATAGAAAAGAGGATCGGTAAGCAAAAACTTGAAAAACACACCGAAGCCTTTACTCGAGTGTGATTTTCCGTTTCTTGCGGCCGATCCTCTTTTCGTTTTCGACTTACTTTTACTTACTTTTCTTACTTAGTACTAATTGACCAACTAGTTCTTGCCAACAGCCTTATTTAGGCCGCGAAGAACTTGGTATCCGATTACAGCAACAAGTGTTCCGTTAACAATTCCGTTGAAGGAATATTGTCCCCGGGTCCATGACATATCGGCGATACCGATAATCAAGGTTGTTGCAGCAATGAAGATATTTGTTGAATCACCGAAGTTAACGTGGTTTTCGATCCAGATCTTGGCACCGAGAACACCGATCATTCCGTAAAGAACTACGCCGACGCCACCAAGTACTCCTGCTGGAGTTGCACTTAGAACTGCACCGAACTTTGGTGATAGTGAAAGGATGATTGCACCAAGTGCCGCGATCCAATATGCCGCTGTTGAGTAGATACGAGTAGCAGCCATTACGCCAATGTTTTCTGCGTAAGTAGTTGTACCGGAACCGCCACCAATACCAGCAAGTGTTGTTGCCACACCGTCGGCTAGTAGAGCGTTACCCATTTGGCTATCTAGATCTTTGCCGGTCATCGCAGCAACAGCCTTAACGTGTCCAACGTTTTCCGCAATTAGAACTAGAACTACAGGCAAGAAGAGCACGATTGCGCTCATCTTGAATGTTGGGGTGTTGAAGGTTGGCATTGCAACCCACTTAGCAGCCTTAACTGCATCGAACTTGATATCGCCGTGAAATGCTGCGAAGGCATAACCAACTACGAGGCCACCAAAGATGCTGATTCGGTTTAGGAATCCCTTAGTTAGCGCGCCGATAAGTGCAACAGCAGCAAGAGTGATGATCGCAGTTAGTGGAGCTTGAACAAAGTTGTTCTTTGCAGCGCCAGCAAGGTTTAGACCGATGATCATTACGATTGAACCAGTTACAACTGGAGGCAATAGCCAGTTAACCCAGCCGATACCAGCTTGCTTAACGATTAGACCAACAACAGCGAGAATTACTCCGGTTGCAACGATGCCACCAAGTGCTGCTGCCATTCCACCCTTAGAGACTGCAGCTGCAATCGGTGCCAAGAATGCGAAAGAAGAGCCGAGGTAGCTAGGCAACTTATTCTGAGTAATTATCAAAAATAGGATTGTTCCAACACCTGAGAAAAAGAGGGTTGTTGATGGTGGGAACTTTGTGATGATCGGAACCAAGAATGTGGCACCGAACATTGCACAGATATGTTGTAGACCGACACCGATGGTGAGAGGCCAAGCTAGGCGTTCGTCTGTTGAAACAACCGCTCCTGGAGCGACTGACTTACCGTTTCCATGTAACTTCCATGAAAGTAGCGACATTGCATTCCTTCCCTATAGCTTTTAAAACACCGTTAGTTAAACGGGGGCCGGGGAAGGTTGATAAAAAGGGTAGGGGTTTACTTTCAAGTATGTGCGCCGCGCCACACCCCACAAATAGGGGTATTTTCTAAGGTTTAAGCG
>DAIOGD010000088.1:0-4828 GCA_036745395.1 Candidatus Nanopelagicaceae bacterium
GTTGTAGTTATCACCCACGAAAACGAAGTTGCCGAACGGGCAAAGCGAGTAGTTCGAATGCGCGATGGCAAGATCGTTAGCGATGAATTAAATAAGGCGCGGGCCTCATGAATCTATTAGAGATCATTCGCTTTGCCCTTCGCGGCCTTTCAATAAACCGGATGCGTACCGCGCTAACCACACTTGGAATCATGATCGGTGTTATGTCGGTGATCATTCTTATTGCCGTCGGTAATGGTTCGGCAAAATCGGTTCAATCTTCGTTAGATCGTCTCGGGACAAACTCGATCCAAATTAGATCGGGAGCAGGCGGCTTTGGCGGCGGGGGATTTGCAAGTGCGCGTTCACGCGGAAACTCTGGAAATACCAAGCCGCTAACCATCTTGGATACCAAAGCATTGGTCGATCCAATCCAGGCGCCAGATGTTAAGCAGGCATCGCCGGTCATGAATGCCAATGCAACTTGCGTTAATGGAACTTCAACTTCAACTCCTTCGACTTTTTCAGGAGTATGGCCTTCTTATTTCGAAGCAGCTAATAGCCAAATCGCTACCGGAAATTACTTTACCGATGACGATGTAAATCAAGGTCGCCGCGTTGCAATTATCGGAAACACAACCGCAACTGAATTGTTCGGAACAGATAATCCAATCGGACAAACTATTCGATGCGGTGGAATTCCATTTACCGTAATCGGAACAACCACCATTAAAGGTTCATCCGGCTTCCAAGATGGCGATAGTCTCTTTTTGGCACCAATAACCGCAATCCAAAATTCAATTACTGGTTATGTTGGACTATCTTCAATAATCGTTGAAGCAAAGAGTTCAACTGCAACAGATGCCGCTCAGACAGAGATCCAAACAATCTTGGATGCGCGCCATCATGTTGTTAGCTCATCTTCGCGTGACTACCGTTTATTTAACCAAGCTTCGCTTCTAACGACATCGGCATCCAACAGCAAAGTATTTACCGTGCTACTTGGTGCGGTAGCAGCGATTTCCTTGTTGGTTGGTGGCATTGGTATTACAAATATCATGTTAGTAACCGTTGTTGAAAGAACCCGCGAAATTGGTATTCGCAAAGCAATCGGTGCGCCTAAGCGGGTAATCCTTACCCAATTCTTAATCGAGGCAACGATCCTCTCGTTAGTTGGTGGCCTCTTGGGGGTAGTGGGTGGATTTATCGGTTCGCATTTCCAAATCGTTGGAGTTAAACCAGTAATTGTTCCGATGTCAGTCCTTTTGGCATTCGGCGTAAGTATTTTGATTGGAGTCTTCTTCGGAGGATATCCAGCAAGCAGAGCAGCATCACTACGACCAATCGAGGCGCTACGTCATGAATAACAATATGAACAACGAGATCAATTCAAATAGTGATATTCCAGCATTCGATTTGTTTGCACCGCCTTCGCAAGATAACTTGCAAGAAGAATTAGCAAAGGGCCATTACCAATGGACCAATAAGTACACCAAGTTATTAGCTGGCGCTGCAGCTGTAATGACGCTGCTTTCGGTTGGTGCGTGGTACGGACACCACTCTGCAACTTCCGCTGCTTCAACGAGTGGTGCATCACTTAGAAGCGCCCTTGGTGGATCGGGCTTTGCTGGATTCGCCGGTGGTGGAACCGGTACAGGTCGTGCTGGCGGAGCTGGCGCAACAGGTGGATTTGGTGGCGGTGGTGGCTTCGGTGGAACAAGAATTACCGGAACGATTGCAAATGTTTCTGGAAATAAAGTAACAATTACTTTGGACGATCCAACGCAAGGCTCTTCGCTCAAGAGCGGTGATACTGCTCGCGTTACTGACACGGCAGGATTTGGCGCACCATCTGCTGGAGTTCCAGGCGCAACTGGCTCAACCGCTGGAACAAGTGCAACAACTCGCGGTACTGGGACAAATTCAACAAGCAAGAGTGGAAGTTCTAAGGGAACTTCAACTAATCGTCCATCGGTGGGTGGCGGCGCGACAAACGGCGGCGCATCTGGTTCAACGGGCGGTTCTGGTGGCGGTGGACGCGGCTTCTTTAACAATCCTGATATCCAAGCTTGCTTAACTAAAGAAGGCGTAACTATTACTCCAGGAACTCGCCCTGATCGTTCAGATCCAAAGGTGGCTGCAGCATTTGCTAAGTGTCTGCCTGGCTTTGGTTCGGGTGGTGGCTTTGGTGGCGGGGCTAGACCTTCTGGCGCTCCAACTGCTGCGCCTTCAAACTAATAAGCCGAGTTATCAACGGATAGCCCACCTTCGATTTGCGAGGGCCTGCGGGCTGCTCTAGATTTGGCGTTAGCACTCGGGGCTTTAGAGTGATAATCGCCCGGGTGGACTGAAGTAAATCAGTTAGTAAAACGAATCATTAAATAGAGGAGTAACACTGTTATGGCAAAGATGATTGCCTTTAATGAAGAGGCCCGTCGTGGTCTAGAACGTGGCATGAATGCACTTGCAGATGCCGTGAAGGTAACCCTTGGACCTCGTGGTCGTAACGTTGTACTTGAAAAGAAGTGGGGCGCACCAACCATCACAAACGATGGTGTCTCAATTGCTAAGGAGATCGAACTCGATGATCCTTGGGAAAAAATTGGTGCGGAACTTGTAAAGGAAGTTGCCAAGAAGACCGACGATGTCGCAGGCGACGGAACCACAACTGCAACTGTTCTAGCTCAAGCGCTAGTTCGCGAAGGACTTCGCAACGTTGCTGCTGGTTCAAATCCAATGGCGCTAAAGCGCGGAATTGAAAAGGCAGTAGATGCCATCTCTGCGGAATTAACCAAGATGTCCAAGCCGGTTGATACCAAGGAACAAATCGCAGCTACTGCAACCATCTCAGCAGCCGATGCAACTATCGGTGAGATGATCGCAGAAGCGATGGATAAGGTTGGTAAAGAAGGCGTAATCACCGTTGAAGAATCAAATACATTCGGACTTGAATTAGAACTAACCGAAGGTATGCGTTTTGATAAGGGTTACATCTCGCCATACTTCACAACTGATTCTGATCGCATGGAGGCAGTTCTAGAAGATCCATATATTTTGATCGCCAATTCAAAGATTGCAAATATCAAAGATATGTTGCCAATTCTTGAAAAGGTAATGCAATCAGGTAAGCCGCTTCTTATTTTGGCTGAAGATGTTGAAGGCGAAGCACTTGCAACGCTAGTTGTTAACAAGATCCGCGGAACCTTTAAGTCAGTAGCCGTTAAGGCACCTGGCTTTGGTGATCGTCGCAAGGCAATGTTGCAAGACATCGCAATCTTGACCGGCGGAACTGTTATTTCTGAAGAAGTTGGCCTAAAGCTAGATGCCACAACCATGGATCTATTAGGTCGCGCTCGCAAGGTTGTTGTTGCGAAGGAAGAGACCACAATCGTTGAAGGTTCGGGCGACGCTGAACAGATCAAGGGCCGCGTAAATCAAATTCGCGCCGAGATCGAAAAGTCTGATTCAGATTACGATCGCGAGAAGCTTCAAGAGCGTTTGGCAAAGCTTGCTGGTGGCGTCGCAGTTATCAAGGCTGGCGCAGCTACCGAAGTTGAATTGAAGGAACGCAAGCACCGCATCGAAGATGCAGTTCGCAATGCAAAGGCTGCAGTTGAAGAAGGAATCGTTGCCGGTGGTGGCGTTGCACTTCTACAAGCGGCAAAGCTTGCCTTTGAAAAGTTGAAGCTAACTGGCGAAGAAGCTGTTGGTGCAAAGATTGTTGAAGTTGCAATCGAAGCGCCACTAAAGCAAATTGCAATTAACGCTGGACTTGAAGGTGGCGTAATCGTTGAAGCAGTTCGCAACAAGGAAGTTGGTTTCGGCCTAAACGCTGCAACTGGTGAATATGTTGACATGATTAAGTCCGGAATTATTGATCCAGCAAAGGTAACTCGTTCTGCATTGCAAAATGCGGCATCGATTGCTGCGCTATTTATTACAACCGAAGCTGTAATTGCGGATAAGCCAGAGCCAAAGGCTGCGGCGATGCCACAAGGCGGCGGGGATATGGATTTCTAAATCCGCATAAGTAACTAGCCGGATCTGTTCGTTCTAGTCGGAAAAGGGCCCTCGAATTCGTTTCGGGGGCCTTTTACTTTAGAATAACTACATGAGCATCAACGATCCGTTTAATGCAGAAGCGCTTGCGCGCAACGCTGCAATTGAAGATGCCGCGAATAAAGATTTTGTTGGCGCGCTAGTTTCAATCGATCTTGATGAAGAAGAGCGCGTAAGTACTTATCTTTTTGAATCGGCGCTTCCTGGTTATTCCGGATGGCGTTGGGGCGTAACTATTGCAAAGTTGGATGATGCCGCTCCTGCAACAGTTTGTGATGTAGTTCTACTTCCAGGAAGTGAATCACTTCTTGCACCAGAATGGATTGCCTACAAGGATCGTTTGCTTCCAGGCGATGTTGGTCCGGGCGATATCGTTCCTACATCGGCTAATGATGAACGTTTAGTTCCTGGTTTTGCCGCGCTACCTGGCGATGAAGAATTAGATGCCGCGCAATTGCTAGAACTTGGTCTTGGCCGGGCGCGCGTACTTTCAATTACCGGTCGCGACTTAGCGGCGTCACGTTGGTACAACGGAGATCGCGGACCGAATACTCCAATTGCACAACAAGCACCAAAGCCTTGTTATTCATGCGGATTCTTTTTACCAATCGCGGGATCACTTCGCGCTTCATTTGGTGTTTGCGCAAATATCTTGTCGCCAGATGATGCTCGCGTGGTATCGGTTGATCACGGTTGCGGGGCGCATTCTGAAGCCCTCGTAACGGCTGATTAAGCGTAAAACTGCACTACGGCCCAGAGTTTAAATAAGTTAAACTAACCCTCTTGCATT
>DAIOGD010000089.1:0-4759 GCA_036745395.1 Candidatus Nanopelagicaceae bacterium
TGATGATCTCGCCTTTGATGAGAACTTCGCCGTCTGCGGCAATTTTGATTGTTGTACCTGGAAGCGGCTTGCCAACCGAACCAACTTTTTGAGCAGTACTTAGATTCAATGTTGCGCCTGCGGTTGTTTCAGTCAGGCCATAACCTTCAAGAATATTTATTCCAGCGCCTCGATAGAAGTGTCCGAGCCTGCTTCCAAGTGGAGCGCCACCAGAGATTGCAGCTTCAACACGTCCACCTAGGGCAGTGCGAATCTTAGAGAAGACCAACTTGTCAAAGATTAAATGCTTTATTCGAAGAGTGAATGAAATTTTCTTCGTATCCAAGCCTTCGCTATATGCGATTGCAACTTCTGCCGCTTTTCTAAAAATCTTCCCTTTGCCAGCGGCATCAGCCTTTGCTTCTGCACCGTTGTAAACCTTTTCAAAAATTCTAGGTACGGCAAGGACGAAAGTAGGTTTAAAACTTCCCAAGTCCTGCGGAAGTCTGGTGATATCTCCGCAATGGGCCATGTGCAAGCCTGCGGTTATTGCACCAACTTGAACCATCCGACCAAATACGTGAGCAATTGGCAGAAAGAGGAGAGTAGAACCACCCGGTTTTAAAAAAAGATCGGCCGCTCCTTGAACGACATTTCCACATTCGGACAAGAAGTTTCCGTGGGTGAGACTCACGCCCTTTGGCTTTCCAGTAGTCCCGGATGTGTAAATCAAGGTTGCGAGGGTCTCTGGTTTTAGATTTTCGCGACGTCTGGCTATTTCCGAATCTGCAACCGATTCTCCAGATTTCTCAAGAGTCGAAATAGCGCCATCGGTAATAGTCCATGTGTTTGCAACTTTAGAAGTTAATGCTGGAGTTGCAATATCTCGAAGTTGAGGAGTCTCAACAATAATTGCTACCGCACCCGAATCGGAAAGGATCCATTCGACTTGTTCAGTACTAGAAGTTTCGTAAATTGGAACAGTCACGGCGCCTGCATACCAAATGGCAAAATCTAAAACAGTCCATTCGTAACGAGTCTTTGCCATAAGCGCCACGCGATCACCAAAGGCAATTCCAGATGCAATCAAACCTTTTGCGGCGGCAATGACTTCATTTTCAAATTCGCGGGCAGTAACTGGATGCCAGCCTTCACCAAGTGGCCTTGAAAGAATAATTCGATCGGGTTCGGAGTTACTTCGAGATGAGACCAAATCGCTCAAATTTCCGGATGTCGCCGGTGGTACCAAAGCTGGAACGGTGAAAATATCCATGACCCAACGCTATCCCCGAAATCACCAGATTTTCTAGATTTATTTCAATTATCTACCGCTTCTTTCCGAGTAACCTTTGGTCCATGAGCGAAATATCCAAAAACTCCATTGAGATCGATGCCCCGACAAGCGATGTGACTAGCGTCCTTTTTGATCTCGCTAATTATCCAAGCTGGTCAACCTCGACTAAGAAAGTTTCTGTCCTGGAAAGTGATTCCAGCGGACAACCAACTAAGGTCGATATCTCAATTGAAGCTGGCGTGCTGCGGGATAAAGTGCTCTTGGAATATGACTGGAGTAAGGCTCCGAGTGAAGTTAGTTTCTCGCTGGATGATGCCGATCTCTTAACGGAAATGACCGGTGCATTTTCTATTAAAGACAATGGCGGTGATTCAACAACCGTCTCCTACGAATTAACGGTTGGTCTTTCAATGCCGGTTCCAGCGATGATGCGAAATAAGCAGGAACTTGCCACAATCAATCAGACTCTCAAAGAGTTGAAGGAAAAGGTTGAGGGCTAAATACTTGGCACAAAGTAATTCAGATTCGTTAAGCATTGGCGTCGACATTGGTGGAACCAAAGTGCTTGGTGGGGTTGTTGATCGTGAAGGGAAAATTGTCGAACGCTCTAGGAGAGATACTCCCAAGAGCGGCGGAAAAGATTTAACCCAGGCGATTGCTGATGTAATTCTTGAGCTCCACGAAAAATACCCAACAAATTCGATCGGAATCTCAGCTGCAACTTTAGTTTCATCCGATCGTCAAACCTTAATCGGTGCACCAAATATTGCCGACTGGGATGGGATTAATCTTCGGAATGAATTATTTGCGCTAACAAATCTGGAATGTGTTGTTGAGAATGATGCGAATTCTGCTGCTTGGGGTGAAGCGGTTCACGGCGCTGCAAAAGGAATTGATCATGTTGTTGTACTAACTGTTGGAACTGGAATCGGTGGTGGGTTTATTGCAAATGGCTCACTTTATCGAGGCGCGCATGGTGTTGCGGCTGAGTTTGGACATATCCGAGCGGTAAACGATGGCCTGCCTTGCGGTTGCGGTTCTCACGGATGTTTGGAGCAATATGCATCCGGTACGGCGCTAATGCGTCACACCCGCGAAGCAATTACAAAGAATGAAAATCAAGGGTTAAAAATTCTTTCCTTTGGCGATGGAACCTTAAACGCATTGCGCGGAGAACATATTACTTTTGCCGCAAAAGAAGGAGATCCGCTTGCGATCGAAATGCTTGCACTAACAGGCCATTGGATTGGTGTTGGCGCCGCCTCGCTATGTGCTGCGCTAGATCCGGAGGTTGTAGTTATCGGCGGGGGAGTCATTGATGCCGGCGACTTACTTCTCGAACCTGCGCGAAAATCACTAAAAGAAAATATTCGCTTTTCAAATAATCAAAAAATCCCAGAGATTGTTGCTGCGAAATTAGGAAACGATGCTGGTTTGGTCGGAGTAGCAGATTTAGCTAGATGCTAATTAAAGTTCTACACCTTCATCAAAATTATCTTCAGGTCTTGCTGTTCGCCAAATATATGTGGCTACGCCACCAAGAAATCCAATAACTCCCGGCCAGGGACCGAGGCCTAACAAATCAAATCCAGTGAATACTTCAAGTGCCAGGTAAGCCAAGCCGCCGATAATTCCAAAGAGCGCGGCGCGATATTTGCGATCGATCCGTGGTGCTCTGGGATTTGGTTGATTGAAACCTTCTGGGTCGAATTTGCGAGCATCGAGTTCATCAAGGTAAGTCGTGGGCGCTGATTCATCAAGCGACAAACCAGAAACAATCGACTCAAATTCGGCATCAATTAATTCACGTTCATCCATTTCAGCGAAGGATTCACCTCGAGCTAACTCTCCGGATAGAACGGATCGAATGAAATCCAAAGTTTCTTCATTTAGTGCATCAGAGTCATAATCAAGACTTACGTTATGGAATGAATTTTCAAAAATGACTTCGCGGATATCCACCGAAAAAACGTTATCGATAATAGTTTCACTACAAACTGGATGAACGGTGTGGTCATTTAGTGAATAGGCAACCATCAGCGGGAGATCTACGAGATAGAGGTCTTGTTCTACGAGTTTCCAAAGCTTTCGAAGCGAGTTAAGGGCGCGAAGTGGAATTCGATCGTAGGTATGTTTTGGTGGGTTTGGCTTGGCAACATCAGTTGGGCCACCTTTAAGTGTTGGAAGAACCTTCGAAATTAGGGGAAGTAAAGTAAAAATCTTACGCTCGTCATAAATGGAAGCATTTAAAAGGATCGTTCCTTCAATTTCTGAATCGCGGATCTGCGAAAGTCGAAGCGCCAGCGCGCCACCCATTGAAAATCCAGCAACAAATACCCGATCGCAAGATTGCTTTAATAGAAGAAATTCATTTTCAATATGGTGATACCAATCTTCCCAAGTTGTTTGATTCATTTCCTCGGGGGTTGTTCCATGGCCCGGTAGAAGTGGGACCGAAACCGAATAGCCTTCTTCGATCAAATAGTCGGCCCATGGTTTAATCGAAGCGGGTGTTCCAATGAAGCCATGAATCATTAGGATCCCAATTCGGCCACCCAAATGCTTAATTGGCTCAGAGTTTGGGATCTTGCTCACGCTCAGATGGTGTCATAGATGGCGAATAACCCCTAAATTATGATCCTCAGAAGTTGTGATGGAGTTTGGAGAGGAGGGGCAAAGTGGTTTATCAAGCTTTGAAATCATTCTTGATTCCAATCCTTACTCTGCTCTTTCGCCCAAAGGTAACTGGGCTTCGAAATGTCCCACAAAGTGGACCGGTGATTATTGCTTCAAACCACCTCTCATTTAGCGATTCAATTTTTATGCCGCTCGTTGTTCCTCGTAAGGTAACTTTTTTAGCGAAGAGTGAATATTTTACTTCACCAGGAATTAAAGGATTTATTAAGAAGATCACCTTCATTGCGTTGGGACAAGTTCCAGTTGATCGCTCTGGTGGACGCCGAAGTGAAGCAGCGCTTAACACCGGACTTGATCTACTCTCCGATGGCGCGTGCATTGGAATCTACCCAGAAGGAACTAGATCTCCCGATGGTCGTCTTTATAAGGGACGCACTGGAATCGCTCGCATGGCAATCGAATCCGGTGCAGCAATTGTTCCGGTAGCAATGTTCAATACCGCTGAAATTCAACCAACCGGTCAAGTTGTTCCAAATGTTCGTCGTGTTGAAATGATTTTTGGCGAACCGATGTATTTCGATGGCGATACTTCTGATCTAAAAGTTCTTCGTCAGATTACCGATGAAATTATGAATAAGATTCAAGAGCTTTCAGGTCAAGAATATGTAGATATGTATGCCTCAGAGGCAAAGCTAATCTTGCTAAAGGAAAAGCGGGAAGCGATGAAAGAGGCAAAGAAGGCCGCTCCGGCAAAGAAGCGGGCACCGAAGAAAAAAGCTTAATTAGCTTTTGGCTAATATTTCGCTTCGGGCTTCGATGTAACGACATTGTTCACAATTATCTTTTGAT
>DAIOGD010000090.1:0-4741 GCA_036745395.1 Candidatus Nanopelagicaceae bacterium
GGTTAGTTCTGGGCTCCACGGCGTCTTGGAAATAGACCAACCGCAAAGGCGAGCGCTGAAAGTATGGCGCCATAAATCCCAATTTTCACAAAGCTATTTTCCAAAAAGGAATTAGCGATTGTTATTGCTGCCCCGCCTTTAGAGCTATTACCGCTCTTGATGGCGGATTGCGCAACCGAGGTAAGTGCCGTTTTATTTAATACAGCGAAGAGCGAATATGCGGCGAATATGAAGCCAAGAATTACCGAAGCGATTCGACGCTTTGCGGAGAAGTAGAGGAAAACAATAAAAGTTAGTGCAGCTAGGTCAACCAAGGTCCAAAATGTTCCGCTGAATTCAATTCGGACTTTCTTGTAACTTGAATTATTAGTATTTAAGAGGCCAAGCCAAATCCCCGAATATGGGAGTGAGATGAAGAGAAAAAGCGCCCCAACAACTCCCGAAATTCGAGAGAGAATTCTTTTACTAATTAGGGTCTCCCCATTGCCGCAAAGCCAGCATCGAATAGTTCAGCAAAGCGAAGTGATTCATCCAGCGGCATGACCCAATCCTTCTTGCCACGAACTCGGCGGGCAAAGGCATCAGACATTAGTTGGTAAGGATCGCAAGCTTCGAAGTGTTCGATCTTGGTCTTTCCCTTAACCTCAATGATCAAGGTGCTTGGGTTGTTATGTGAGTTGAAAGAATCATTTCCGCCAGTGCGAATAGATCCCTTCGTGCCCTCAATAATCAACCAATGGGAAAGTTGAATGTTGGAGGAAGCAACGGTTTCAGCCTTAGCTCCGGCAACGGTGTAGTTAAGTCGAGTTGTCTCATCGACCCCACTCTTATGCCAAACAACTTGTGCCTTTAAATCCTTGACTGGTGGGAATCCCATAATCCAAAGCGGTGCAACCGTTGAGTATGGTCCGAGATCGTAAAGAATTCCGCCACCGATCTTTGGATCAAGGCGAATATTTCCATCATCTAAACCATCATAAGTAAAGGCAGATCGGATTCGTTCAATCTTGCCAATCTTGTCAGCAGCAACAAGCTCTTGAATTCGTTGAGTACGTGGATGCCAGCGGTTCCAGCTCGCTTCAACAAATAGTTTTCCGGTCTCTTTCGAGACGGCGATTGCCTCGCGAACTTCAGCAGCATTCATACCTAGCGGCTTCTCACAAAGAACATGCTTGCCCGCGCGCATAGCCTTTATCGCCCAAGGCAAGTGGAATGCATTTGGAAGCGAGATATAAACAGCTTCAACCTTAGGGTCGGCTAATAATTCCTCGTAACTTGTGTAGACAAGTCCAGTCGGTGAAATGGTGTAAGCCTTATCGCGATCGCGAGATGCGACAGCATAGATCTCACCAAAACTTGATTTTGAAATTGCTGGATAAAGCGCACGCTTTGCAATTCCACCGGCACCGATAAATCCCCAACGAAGTTTTTCCATGTTAGGAATCCTAACTTGGAATGCCGCCGCTAACTACCCCCTGCGTCGTTTAATTCCCTCGCTTTGGTAGTAGCTTCGCCAGATGGCACGGTGGATCGGGATTCGGATTGGAAGAGATCGGACTCCTGGTATTAATGGCAAGAGAATCAATCCCAAGGAGAGCCCACCCATTATCAACATAATGTAGGCATCGGCATTCGCTCCAATTGGATGTGAATTTTCGTTATTAAATGGTGGGATTTGATACCAGAAAGAGTAGAGCCAGAGCCATGCTTGGCCCGGATATCTTCCGGTCTCATTCATCATTCCCCAAGTACCGCCCTGCAAATTTGCCGCGGTTCCGGCATCATCTAAGTAGGCGCCATCACCAAAGAAAAGAATTTGCTTTGTACTATCGGTTTGAAAGAAACCACCTTGGGAAAGTAGCGCCGCATCAAGTGCGCCAGCTTTCGCCATATCGGTTAACCCCTTGGCAAGTACTGGAACTGGGCCATAATCTCCAGCAGGAACAGCGGCAATCTTTCCATCTGCTTTTCCAATTGCAGTATCAAGATTTGTTGCCCATTTATTTTGTTGTTCGCTTGAGGCGCTCTTCCATGTCTTTAGCGCCGCAGAGACCTCTACTGGTTGCACTTCTAAGGTAAGTGGCTTTATTACAAAATCATTTGCTGGTGTTACCCGATGAGTTACTCCAGCCCACTTTTGAAGAAATAGCGGTCCGATATTTAACCCATCACCATTGGCATTGTATGGCCGGCCGTACGTTGCACTTCCACTTGTCCCAGCTAATTCTTGAACGGTAGTCGCGTAAAAGTTCTCAGAATTAGATTGTGCCCAGCCTCGGAAAGTTAAAGTTTTCTCATCGGGAGAACCAAATAAAAATGAGAGAGTTGCAACAAGTATTGCCACAACAACTAGCGCAATAACACCCTCTTTTATGATGTCATATTCGCGAAGCTTGCCACTCCAAGGCTTGGCATCAAAATTTTGTTTTGGAGTTAAGTTCTTTCTCACTTTAAACCTCCACTTGTATTGCTTTCATCAGAATCAATTGGTGGAACCACGCCGCGCTTTCGAACCATAATCACGTGAATAAACGTTATGACTCCCAGAATCAGCGGAAGAAATGCGACGTGCAGAAGTAACATCTGCCCCAGATTGGTTACATTGAAGAAGGCACCGATACCCACTGAGTTAAAGCCATCTTTAGCCTCGAATGCAATCCACTGTGAATCGAAATTGGTTTGAATCAGATAACCAGTAAAGGCGGTTGCAATTGAAGCTACAAATGCGACCGATCCCGTTATCCAGGTCATTAATCTGCGACCACGCCAAGCGGCCATCCAAAATTTTCCCCAAAGGTGAACAACCATGAATACAAAGAAGAGTTGAACACTCCAGAAGTGAAGACTGTTAACCCAGTGACCAAAATGAGAGGTGTGGTACCAAGCCGGCCCGGCAAATGCCAGCGCCAAACCAGAAATCAAAATAACGCCCAAGGCGGCGATAGTTAAAACGCCAAAGACATAAATCCAAGATGCGACGTATGCAGGTTGGGTATCAGGCAATAACTTTTCGATCGGTAAATTGTTCTGCCAACCTTCGCGCAGTTTTGCAGTCCAGGGCTTCTTTGGAGAATTACTCATTTCTTCTCCCCCTTCTTCTTGTTCGGAAAGGGTAGAAATATTGCGAGCGCAAAAATTGTAAACATCAATAAGATGACAATTAGATTGGTTACCGAGACCTGAATCCAGCCCCACTTCAAGTAGACCGCATGAAGATTCATGAAATCTGAAAATAGCCCTGACATTTGCACTCCGTTCCGCATTCGGAAATTCGTAACTGCGATAACTGCAGGTTACGCCGAAGCAAGCGAAGTTCTAGATTTTTTGCGAGTGCTAACACTCAATACATCTGCGAGTAATTACCTCTGGATGAAATTAATGTGCTCTGGCTTTAATTCAGCCAGTGTTCTCGCGCCAAGTAACTTCATGGTTCGGGTCATTTGGGTACGAAGGATTTCAAGTGAGCGATCAACGCCTTCCTTGCCTCCGGCCATTAGCCCATACAGATAAGCGCGACCAATCCAGGTGAAGTCTGCGCCAGCCGCAATTGCAGCAATCACATCAGCTCCATGCATGATTCCGGTATCAACATGAATCTCAAATTTCTTTCCAAGCGCCTTACGTACACCTGGCACCAAATGGAATGGAATTGGCGCACGATCTAATTGGCGACCGCCATGGTTTGAAAGAGTTATCGCATCTGCACCAGCCTTTACTGCAAGCCTGGCATCTTCAACGTTTTGAATTCCCTTAACCACTAGGTTTCCATCCCATTGCTTACGAATCCACTTTAGATCTTCAAAAGTTACCGTTGGATCAAACATTGAATCTAGAAGTTCGGCAACAGTTCCCTTCCATGAATCAAGGGAGGCGAAAGTTAGTGGGTCGGTGGTTAGAAAGTTAATCCACCAGGCTGGTCTTGGAATTGCATTCAGAATTGTCTTTGAAGTAAGCGATGGCGGAATGGTCATACCATTTCGTACATCGCGAAGACGAGCTCCTGCTACTGGAACATCTACCGTCAAAACTAAAGTATCAAAACCAGCGGCTTTAGCGCGATCAACCAAGCCCATGCTGCGATCGCGGTCTTTCCACATATATAGCTGGAACCAATTGCGGCCATCTGGCGCCGCCTTCGCAACATCTTCAATCGAACGAGTTCCCATTGTCGAAAGCGTGAAAGGAATTCCCGCATCACGCGCCGCACGTGAGCCCGCATCTTCGCCTTCGGTCTGCATCATTCGAGTAAAACCTGTTGGAGCAATGCCAACTGGCATCGACATGGTCTTACCAAGCATTTCAACTGAAAGGTCTACCTTTGAAACATCTCTCAATACTCGTGGCGAAAATTCAATTGCTTCAAATGCCTTGCGGGCACGAGTTAATGAACTTTCGGAATCTGCGCCACCATCGGTGTAATCAAATGGTGCTTTAGGTGTGCGGCGTTTAGCCACATCACGAAGGTCATAGATCGTCAATGCCCGGGTAAGGCGACGCTTCTTGCTACTAAGGATTGGCTTTCTAAATCTCATTAAGCCGGCTAGTGCCTTAAAGCCAGGAAATTGACGCGCTATTCGATATTGACCCAATTAACTGCCCCTAACCTGTCCTTTTGAAAGCATTTTGTATTCTATTGATAAAACTTCTTATTGCCAAGATCATGTCAAGCGCTGGGACAATTTTATCCAATCTTGGCCTACTTGTGGATGGAATATCAATTGATTTGAGGACTTTGAAATTA
>DAIOGD010000091.1:0-4672 GCA_036745395.1 Candidatus Nanopelagicaceae bacterium
CACCGAAGTGCAACCAATCGATGGTGGCTATCACGTAGTTATCGATTGTACTTTTGACCCATCAATCCCAGCCAAAGCACTCGAGGTTGTCGAGCCAGGCGGCCGCGTTGTTTTAATCGGCGTTGACTCAAATCCCGCACCAATTGATTCTCGCAAATTGGTCTTTCGCGACATCACCGTCGTTGGAATTCTTTCGGCATCCCCAGGACTACAACAATCAATTGATTACATGGCCGCTGGCAAAGTCCATCTTGAAAAACTAGTTGGTGCCACCATCGGTCTCTCCGAAGTCCTAGATGCCTTCAACGGCAAACGTCCCGCCACCGCCGGCCCCGGACCAAAGATTCTCGTCGATCCCAGCCGCTAGTTAATTAGTTAGCGATGCGATCAAACCATCGGTCGCGCGTTCGATCATCGCAAGTACCCTTAAACCATGGCTAGATCAAAGCGCGAAACCTTCTGGGAACGCCTCTGGGCTAGCACCATCGTTCTCTATACCTTTGCCGCAACCTTCGTCGTCTGGAAGACCCTCGGCAAATACGGCGTTAATCCAATCGGCTTCTTCTTTGTAGACCTTGTTACTTCCTGGCTCTACGGAATCTCAACAGCTCGCCTCGTGGTTTGCCTATATCGCCGCCAGATGAAACCCGCACAAAAATATGGCATCTACACTCTAATTAACTTCGCAATCCCAGATATTTACATCTTCGCTTTTGCTCGTCACGTTCCCAAAGATGTCTACTACGCAATCTTTGGTGTCATCGCAATCTTGGCTGCATTCTCAATTGCTGGTGTTGTCCAACAAATCCGCTCCTATCACAAGGAACAATCTGCAAAAGAAAACAATAATTAGTTACGCAAAGTAGGCTTACACCATGACCCAGCGCCAGGAATACAAGGTCCTAAAGGAATACGACAACTTCGAACTTCGCGAATACCTACCTTGCGTCCTTGCCGAAGTAAAAGTCAGCGAAGAATATTCATCAGCTACCAACACCGCCTTCGGCTCGCTCTTTCGCTACATCTCCAAAGGAAACAAAAGCCAAACCCCAATCGCAATGACCGCACCCGTCATAGCTGCTAACAAATCTGATAACGAAAGCGAATGGTTCGTCTCTTTTGTCATGCCCTCTGGCAGCAAAATCGGCCACCTTCCCGATCCCAACGATCCGAAAGTAAAACTTCGCGAACTAGATTCCGAAACCGCAATCGCCATGTCATTCCGTGGCCGCGCAACTCAAAGCCTCACCAACAAAAAGATTGCCGAGCTCCGAACCGCAGCAGCCAAAGAAAACATATCCGTCTCAAATGAAACCCGAATCTGCCGCTTCGATCCACCCTTCAAGCCAGGCTTCATGCATTACAACGAGATCGTAATTCCGATTTTTTTGAATGTTGATTAACTAACAATTTACCTAAATTAATTAAGCAGTTTTTGAGTCCTGAATTAATTTAGTTAATGGTTTAGCTCCACTTGCAAGCAGCACTAATTCAGTGGAGTCAAATTTTTCTAGGGGTGGGACAAAAATAACGAGTCCATCTCTGCTCCTAGTGAGGAGTACCCTGTAACTATTTTTTCTGAGAGTAAAAGGATCTCGTTGTGGATATTTAGTTCGCATTTTTCGCATAATCCAGGTTTTGCCATTCCAAACAAAATCATCACCCCAAGCCATAAGTGCCATATCTAGCTCGAGGCCCTGAGAGCCAAATTCAGTCATTGGGGCCTCAAAATTGCAACAGGATCCAGGGTCGCCCTTGGGATTGTTATACCAGTCCCGGTACTTAACTCTCTTGTTTTCAAAGAATCCATTTTCAATACCAAAAGAACTAAGAGTTTTATCTTTAGCAGAAGCCAGAATTCCATAACGACAATCCTTGAGCCCGTCATAACGTTCGACCAGATATTCTTTACATTCTTCCAAGTTTCTTGAGACGAAAATATTAAATTCATTTCGTTGCATTCTTTGCGCATATTTTGCGGCCTCTGAAATGTGGCCTTCCAGCAAATTCTCTACCCAGGTATGGAGTTCGTCGGCTTTTTTTGAACGCAAAGAAACATTCAAGTCGAGTTCTGGTGATTCGCTAGTGTTTAGTGAAGCAAATTGAGAATGAAATCTAGGGGGTACGTATATCCTCCAGGACTCTCTGTTAGGAGACTTTGAGATTGCTTCAGCCCATCCAGAAATACCGGCTTCTTCTCCGCTATTTATTTCTTGCCCATGACCGATTAGTCCAACAAGCATTGACCAATCAGGAATTCTTTCTCCAATCGCCACTAGGAGATCTGGCTCGCTAAAATTTACATTTGTCTTATTTGCCATGTGCTCTGAGTCCCAGGCGCGTTGGGCTTCATCAAAGACAATAACGTGCTGCTTCGGAATTTTCACAGTTAGCCCATGGGTTTTAATGAACCCATGGAGGTCCTTCACGAAGACTGTACTTTTTAATGCACCACTCAGTACATCTACTAATGGGCCATTTCCTGATAAGAAAACTGAGTTTATTTCTTCTGAAGATTCCTCGTGAACAAACTGAAGTCCCACTAAAGTTTTTCCAGCACCGGGCACCCCTGCGACGAATGCCATCGCATGTTCTCCATTAATTCTCGAATTTCGAGAAATTTCTCTAAGCTTCCCCACAGCTCGCCACACACCGGAGGATTCAGCACGTTTTATAGCTGGTAGCCGTTCATTTTTGAAAATCATTTTCGCTGCAGCTATTAAAGTTGGAAGCGGAGCATAATCACCTTTAAGCCATGTGCTTAAATTAGGTGACCTTCCCGAAGGCAAGGAATCCAACTCAGAGGGTAATAAATCAGGAGAGACGGCCTTTACATTTTCGGATATAAATCGCATGTCTAAGGTTCGCGTTGGAATGACAATAGATTTGACATCCAAATTATGGGACTCGGAGTGATACTCGGATAGATCTCTTGCGTATGCGGAGACCTGCTCAACTGATGCACGTGTTATGACCGATTCCTGTTTGAATTCAAGAACCAAGAGTGTCTCAGGGGCAAGTATGAGAACGTCTGGCCGTCGCCCGCCCTCTAGCGGGATTTCAAATTCAAAAACGACAGACCATTCAAGCGAATCCGGCCTGGAAATGCTCAACGATCTAAATGTGTTTCTGAGTAGAGAAACTTCCTCCTCCCAAGCACTAACTTGTAGATCGGATGCACCATGTCCAAAGAGGCCAGACATGTGATCAAGAAGTGATTCTTCGATGAGGCTAGGTGGGGTTGATAGAAATTCCTCAATGGATCCGGACCAGCCGTGAGTTTGTCTACCTAGCTCCATGTGCATAGCTAATCAGGAAGCAATGACATCTACTAACTTTTCTCATATTTTTCCCTAATTTCTTCTGGTTTCACTACCCTAGACACATGCTGGCTTACCTGGGCTCTAAGGCAGATTTCCTCCGAGATGCGCCTGTGATTGAAGACAAGGTGAGGGATGCCGTCAAACAAAATTTAAATTTCAATGTGGGCGAAAACGAATATATCTCATGGCGAAATTCACTTGGTAATGCAATGTCCAATGTCATGCGAGGTAGTCAAATCCCGGATGATGCTGGTATCGCAATTGAATATAGATTAAATGGAAGACGTTTCCGATTAGATTTTGTTATTACTGGCTTGGACGAAAGCGGCCGAGAATCAATTGTGATCATAGAGCTAAAGCAATGGACGGATGTTGAATTCTCCGAACTAGATGAGCACGTTAAAACAGCCATTGCGGGCGGTTTGAGAGATGTAACTCATCCTTCATACCAAGTTTGGAGTTATAAGTCTCATCTGGAGCTTTTTAACGAATACGTCTATAAAAATGAATTATCAGTCGGAGCATGTGCCTACCTACATAACTGTAAAGACGGATCTGTTATTTCAAGTTCTCGGTACGAGAATGCGCTGAGGCTAGCCCCCGTATTTCTACATGGTCAGCACGAAGAACTACAGAAATTGATTTCATCTAAAATCGTTCGTGGGGCTGGGACAGATTTACTGAAAAGAATCGATGCATCGACTATTCGACCTTCAAAACAACTGGCCGACGCGGTTGGAAGCATGCTTCAGGGACACGAGGAGTTCGTTTTGTTAGACGAACAGAAAACCGTTTATGAAACCATTTTGAAGAAAGCCAGAGAAGTTCAAATCAACGGAAAAAAGGTTCTGATTGTTAAAGGAGGTCCAGGAACCGGGAAATCGGTGATTTCAATAAATGCATTAGCGCAACTTACATCAGAGAGAATGAACGTAAAGTACGTAACAGCAAACGCAGCTCCCCGTGATGTTTTTCAGGCTAAATTGAAAAGTTCTGTCGAAGGGGATGCCGTTAAGCACCTATTTGGAGGCTCTGGGTCTTACACCGAGTCAAAAAGCAACTCGATGGATGTGCTAATAGTCGATGAAGCACATCGATTGCGAATGAAATCTGGAATGTTCAAGAATCTTGGAGAAAACCAGGCCAAGGAGATAATTGATGCAGCAAAACTAAGTGTCTTCTTCATTGATGAAGCACAAAAAGTGACCTGGGCAGATGTTGGAGAAATTTCTCATATCAAAACTTCAGCTGCTCAAGTAGGTGCTGACGTTGAAATTCTTGAATTAGTCTCACAATTTCGATGCGGTGGATCAGACGACTACATCGCTTGGCTCGATAATGCTCTAGGC